>DATHQV010000056.1:0-16720 GCA_035482355.1 Acidobacteriaceae bacterium
CGGCGGGGTCGTCGGACAGTTCGGGATCGGCGCCGGCGACGCGCAGGGCTTTCATCACGGAAGTGAGGTTGCCCGCTTTGTAATCGATGACGGCGATCACAGCAATCCTTTGGTGCTGGGCAGCATTTCTTTGAGTTGCGGGTCGCGGGAGCAGGCGAAGCGCAGGGCGCGGGCGAAGGCTTTGAAGAGCGCTTCGATCTTGTGGTGACTGGAGCGGCCATACATGGTTTTGACGTGGACGTTGGCGCGAGCGCCGCGGGCGAAGCCCTCGAAGAAGTCCTCGACGAGTTCGGACTGCATATCGCCGACGAGGCGGGTGCGGACTTTGGTCTCGACGACATGCGATGTTCGTCCGCTGAGGTCGACGGCAGCGAGGCCAAGGGTCTCGTCCATGGTCATCAGGAAGTATCCGGCGCGCAGGATGCCGCGCTTATCGCCGAGAGCCTTATCAAAGGCTTCGCCGAGAGCGATGCCGACGTCTTCGACGGTGTGGTGCTGGTCGACGTCGAGGTCGCCCCTGCACTGGAGGTCGAGGTCGAAGGCGCCGTGGCGGGTGAAGAGTTCGAGCATGTGATCGAAGAACCGAATCCCTGTTGAGACACTGTAGCGGCCCCGGCCCTCGATGGTGAGCTTCAGGTGGATTTCGGTCTCCGCGGTCTTGCGGTTGATTTGCGCGGTGCGTTTTGTGCCTCGTGCCGTCATGCTTTGCCTCCAGGCGGAGTGGCGGGCTCGCCGATTTCCTTCAATGATTCTTCGAGCGCTGCGATGGCCTGCTGTGTTTGCACGCGTGTACCGAGCGTGATGCGGACGCAGCCATCGCAGCCGGGATCGCTGGAGCGGTCGCGAACGAGCACGTTGCGTGCGCGCATAGCTTCGACGAAAGCGCTATGCCTGGCGCCGATGGCCACTAGCACAAAGTTCGCCTGCGACGGCCAGTAGGGCACGCTGAGCCGGGTAAGGGATGAATCGAAGGCGGTGCGCGAGGCGAGGACTTCTTCCGTGTACCAGCGCAGGTACTCCTTATCGTCGAGTGCGGCGGTGAGGCAGGCGAGCGCGACGGAGTTCACGCTATAGGGAGAAATGGCGCGGCGCATCCAGTGCATTTGGTCTTCGGCTGCGCAGAGGACGCCGAGGCGGAGCCCCGCGAGTCCATAGGCTTTCGAAAATGTGCGCGCGACGATTACATTTGGCACGTGGCCCACCAGATCGATGACGGTTTCGCCGAAGAAATGGAAGTAGGCTTCGTCGACGAGCACGGCTGCGTATGGCGCGGCGTCGAGGATGCGGAGCAGATCTTCGCGCCGGACGGGCTGGCCGGTGGGGCTGTTGGGATTCGCAATGGCGATGAGACGCGTTGCGGGCGTGATGGCGGCGAGGAGCGTGTCAATTGGAAATTGGAAGCCCGACTCCGCCGGAACTGGGATGATGCGCGCAGGAGTGCCGGAGGCGTAGACCTCGTACATGGAGTAGGTGGGGACAGGCAGGAGCATCTCGGTGCCCACGTCGAGATATGTCTGGCAGAGAACGTGAATGGCTTCGTCGACGCCGTTGGTAAGCAATGTTTGGGCGGGTGTGAGGCCGAGGTGCTGTGCGACGGCGCGCTCTACCGGTTCGCGCTCGGGATAGCGGGTAAGGTCGCCGCGCGAGATGCGACTGAGGGCATCGAGGACGAGCGGCGAGCAGGCGAAGGTGTTTTCGTTGAAGTCGAGGCGCAGGCCACTGCGATCGCCGAGAGGCGGATGGTACTCCTTCATGCGCTGGACGGATGCGGAGGGCTGCAGGGATGGCGCTGGGCGCGGGCTAGTCATTTGGGCCTCCCGTGTTGCGCGGATCGTGCGCTGATGGATTGTGCGTGGCCTGTCAGGCCTTCGGCTTCGGCGAGCGTGATGGCTGGGGGACCCAGTTGCTGCAAGCCCGCCTCGGAATATTCCTGAACGGTGACGAGTTTCACGAAATCGAGCACGCTCAGACCGCCGCGGGTGCGGGCGAGCCCACTGGTGGGCAGGGTGTGATTGGGGCCGGAAACGTAGTCACCGAGCGGCTGCGCGGACCACGCACCGATGAAGACGGAGCCAGCGTTGCGCACCCACGCGAGATCGTCCGCGGAGTCGATGGTGAGGTGTTCCGGTGCGATACGATTGGTGAGGTCGTGCGCTTCTTCGAGAGATTTTGTAATGATTGCCAGGCCGTTTTGCGCGAGCGCTTCGGTGGCAATTTTGTTGCCGCGGGCACGGGCTTTGGTTTCTGTGGCGACAGATTTGGCCAGGGTGGCATTGGTGGAGATGAAGATGGCGACGGCTTGAGGATCGTGCTCGGCCTGCGCGACGAGATCGGCGGCGATGCCGGCGGGATCCCCGGTCTCGCTGGTGACGACGATCTCTGTGGGCCCGGCGAGCATGTCGATGGAGCAGTCGAAGGCGACCAGCCTTTTGGCCGCTGTCACCCACGCGTTGCCGGGGCCGACGATCTTGTCGACGCGCGGAATGCTCTCGGTTCCGTAGGCGAGGGCCGCGATCGCTTGCGCGCCGCCGATGCGGTAGAACTCGGTCACGTTGAGCAGGGCGGCAGCGGCCAGCGTTTCCTTTGCGGGGCGCGGCGAGACGACGACGATGCGCTCCACGTCCGCTACCTGGGCGGGGATGACAGTCATGAGCAGAGTGGAGGGTAGGGGATAGCGGCCGCTGGGCACGTAGCATCCCGCGGAGCCGAGAGGGATGACGCGCTGGCCGGTTGTGACGCCGGCGGCGGGAATTAGATTGAAGTCTTTCGGTCGCTGGCGTTCGGCAAAGGCGCGGATATTCTTTGCGGCGACCTTGAGCGCCAGGCGCAGATCGGCCGGGGTTGAATCCCAGGCGGCGCGGATTTCATTTTCGGAAATGCGTAAAGGTGATTGTGACGGAATATTGTCGAGCTTCGCGCGGAGGCGCAACAGGGCCGCATCGCCGCCACGCCGCACCGCGTCCACGATTCGCCTTGCCTGAGGCAGGGCGCGTTCGTATCCAGCGTTGCGGCGGTCAGTGAGCGCGGCTATGGTCTGCTGCGCCGCCTGCGCGCCGCGCCCGGACGTGCGCAGCAGTTTCACAGAACCACCTTGTTCAGCGGGTATTCGACGATGCCGGTCGCCTTTGCCGCTTTTAGCTTGGGAATGACCTCGCGGACCGTGCTTTCTTCGAGGATAGTGTTGACGGCGACCCACTCTGAGTTGCTGAGTTCAGAGATGGTAGGCGAGTTGAGCGCGGGCAGGACGCCCAGGACCGCGGGCAGGTTCGCTTTTTCAACATTGAGCATGAGGCCGACCTGGCCCTGCGCGTCGATGGCGCCGCGGAGCATGAGCGCGAGGCTCTCGATCTTCTGCTTCTTCCAGGGATCGGCGATAGCGCCTTTGCTGGCGATGAGGCGAGTCTCGCTTTCCATAACCGTATCGATGATGCGCAGGCGGTTGGCGCGGAGCGAACTGCCGGTCTCTGTGACTTCGACGATGGCATCGGCCAGGGTGGGCGGTTTCACTTCGGTCGCGCCCCAGCTGAATTCAACCTTGACAGGGACGTTCTTGCCGGCGAAATAGCGTTTCGTCACTTCAACCAACTCGGTGGCGATGATCTTGCCGGCGAGGTCTTCGGCTTTCTGCCACGGAGAGCTCTCGGGGACGGCAAGCACCCAGCGCACGCGGCGGCGGCTTTGTTTCGCGTAGACGAGACTGGTGATGCTCTCGACGTCGAGGCCGCTCTCGACGACCCAGTCGATGCCGGTGAGGCCGGCGTCGAGTACGCCGTGGTCGACGTAGCGCGCCATCTCCTGTGCGCGGATAAGCATACATTCGATTTCGGCGTCGTCGATGTTGGGGAAATAGGAGCGGCCGTCGGCGTAGATGTTCCAGCCGGCGCGTTTGAAGAGGGCGATGGTGGCGTCCTGGAGGCTGCCTTTGGGGATGCCGAGGCGGAGTTTGTTGCTCATGCGCGCACCTCGCTTCCGGAAGTGAGCGGCCGCGTGAAGCAGCTGACGGTGCCTTCGTGACAGACGAGGCCGTCGCCCTCGACTTCGACGCGAAAGAGCAGGGCGTCCTGATCGCAGTCGGTGGAAACTTCGAGGATGCGCAGGCGATTACCGCTGGTTTCGCCTTTCATCCACAGTTTTTGGCGGGTGCGGCTCCAAAACGTAACAAAGCCTGTCTCTTTTGTTTTGCGCCAGCTCTCTTCGTTGAGAAAGCCCAGCATCAGCACCTGACCGGTGCGTGCATCCTGCACGATGCCGGGGGCGAGGCCATCCATCTTCGCGAAATCAATCGTCGGTTCCGTCATAAGTCCGTCCTTCATTCGAAAAATGCAAAAGCCCGTCAGCGCTTGGCGCCGGCGGGCTTCTCAATCCTGGTCTTACGTTGTTGCTACAACCCTGGAGAGCAGAAGTTCGCCGGCACGCTCGTCACGTGATGATGGTGGTGATGACGATGATGGACGCGACCCTGCATCTCTGTCACAACCTTAGGATGCAGGCCGGGGGCGTGTCAACTGCCTGGGGCGGATTTGCCTGGGTCCGGCTGGGCGATGACTTCCGCGAAGTGGATGGCGCGGCGGCTGGAGTTTTGCGCGATCTGCTCGCGGCAGCTGAAGCCATCGGCAACGAGGATGGTTTGGGGCGCAGCGGCGCGGACGGCGGGCAGGAGAACGCGTTCGCCGAGAGCCTGGGAGACTTCAAACTTGTCGCGTTCGAAGCCGAAGGGGCCGGCCATGCCGCAGCAGCCGGAGTCGAGCAGATCGACGTCGGCGCCGGTGCGGCGGAGGAGGGCAAGCTCGTCGGTCATCTTCATCAGGGATTTGTGATGGCAGTGCCCCTGGACGATGATTTTGCTGCCGGGATGCTGGGCGGGATGGAAGTCCGGGGCGTGCCGGGCGAGAAATTCGCTGAGCAGCAAGGTTTGATTGCGGAGGCGTTGAGCGCGCTCATCCTGCGGGAAGAAATTGACCAACTCATCGCGGAAGACGCTGGCGCAGCTTGGTTCCAGAAAGATGAAGGGGAGGCAGGCGTCAATTTGCGGCGTGAACTGGTCGAGGATGCGCAGCAGATAGCTGCGGGCCTGGCGGAGTAGTCCGAAGTCGTAGAGCGGACGCCCGCAGCACACATGCTGGCGCGGGACCTCGACGGCGAATCCCGTTTGCGCAAGGACGCGGGTAGCGGCGTGCAGCGATTGCGGATGGTAGTAGTTATTCCAGGTATCCGGCCAAAGGAGGACTGGCCGTCCAGGCGGGGGCGCTTCGCGCAGCGTGCGTGGAGCACGACGCATCGGCGAGGTTTGCCATTCATTTTGAAACGAGCGCGGCGCAAATTGCGGCAGGCTGCGTTGTTGCGCGACGCCGAGGATGGCTTTAATAGCATGCGAGACGCCGGGTAGGGCGAGCGGCAAATTCGCGAGGCGCGTCGTCACGCCGGGGACTAGCGAGGCGGCGTGGGCCAGGCGGTCCATGAAGCCGAAAGCGTAGTGCTGCGCGGGGCGGAGACGGTCGCCGTAATAATGGGCGAGGAACTCGGCCTTGTAGGTCGCCATGTCGACGTTCACGGGACACTCGGATTTGCAGGCCTTGCAGGAAAGGCAGAGGTCGAGAGCTTCGCGGATGGCGTCGTTGCGCCAGCCGGTGTCGAGCACGCGGCCTTCAAGCATTTCCCACAGCAGGTGCGCGCGGCCGCGGGTGGAATGCTGCTCCTCCTGCGTGACCATGTAGCTGGGGCACATGGTGCCGCCGCCGGCCTTGCGACATGCGCCGACGCCCACACAGCGCAGGGCGGCTTCGCCCATGGAGCCGTGATCGTCAGGGAACTGGAAGAAGGTCTGTGGCGTCTTCGATATATAGCCTGCGCCGAGGCGGAGATTTTCGTCAGGCTGATAGACGGCGGCGGGGTCGATGACCTTGCCGGGATTCATGCGGTTTTCCGGATCCCACAGGGCTTTGAATTCGCGGAAGGCCTGCATCAGCTCAGGGCCAAACATTTTTGGGAGCAGCGCGCCACGAGCCTGGCCATCGCCATGCTCGCCAGAGAGCGATCCGCCGTGGGCGATGACGATGTCGGCGGCCTGATCGATGAACGCGCGGAATTTGCGAATGCCGGGTTCGGTCTCGAGGTCGAAATTGATGCGCATGTGCACGCAGCCCTGGCCGAAGTGGCCGTACATGGGGCTGCGATAGCCGTATTCGGCCATGAGCGCGAAGGTTTGGCGCAGGAACGAGCCGAGCTTAGCTGGGGGAACGGCAGAGTCTTCCCAGCCCTCCCAGCCATGCGGTTCGCCCGGGACAAAGACGGTGGCGCCGAGGGCGGATTCGCGAATGTGCCAGATGCGCGCCGCATCCGCCGGCGAGTAGATGCGGGCAGTGGGCGAGCCGGCGAACTGCGACGACACGGCGACAAGAGCGCGCGCCTGCGCCTCGGCTTCCTCGTTGGTTTCCGCGCCGAATTCGGCAAGCAGAAATCCGCCGCCGGGTGGGAGCAGCAGCAGTTCTTCGTCAGCCAGGTGCTTGCGGCGGACGAAGTCGACGAGCATGGCGTCGACACCTTCGAGGCCGATGGGCTTATGTTCGAGGATCGCGGGGACGGCATCGGCGGCGAGAAAAGGATCGGGAAATCCTAGCACGGCGAGGCGGCGGCAGGGCGGGCTGTGCATCAGGTCGAGGGTGGCGCTCAGCACCGTGGCCAGCGTGCCTTCGCTGCCGACCAGCGCACGGGCTACATGGAAGCCGCGTTCGGGCAGAAGCTCGTCGAGGTTGTAGCCGGAGACGCGGCGGGGAATTTGCGGGAAGCGCTTCCGGATTTCGCCGGCGCAGCGATCGCGCAACTGGCGCATGGCGGCGTAGATCTGACCCTGGCGCCCGCCGCGCGCGATGATCGCGGTGAATTCTTCATCGCTGGTTGCGCCCACGGTCATGCGCGTGCCGTCGGCCAGCAGGATGTCGAGCGAGCGGATGTTGTTGGCGGTGAGGCCGCCCATGACGCTGTGCGTGCCGCAGGAGTTGTTGCCGATCATGCCGCCGATGGTGCAGCGGCTGTGGGTAGCGGGATCGGGCGCAAAGGTGAGGTGGTGGAGTTCGGCGGCCTCTCGCACGCGGTCGAGAACGATGCCTGGCTCGACGACGGCGATCTTCTGCTCCGGATCGAGCGAAACGAGTCGCCGCATGTATTTGGAAAAGTCGAGCACCACCGCGACGTTGCAGCATTGGCCGGAGAGGCTGGTGCCCGCGCCGCGCGGCAGGATGGCGGCTCCCAGATCGCGGCAGGCAGCGATGGTGGCTTCGACGTCGGCGACATCGCAGGGCAGCACGACGCCGATGGGCGTCTGGCGGTAATTCGACGCGTCTGTCGCGTAAAGAGCGCGGCCGGCTGGGTCGAAGCGCACTTCGCCGCGGATCACTGCGCGTAGTTTTGCTTCCAACTCGCGAGCGGCGGCAAAGCTTTCGTGGGGATGCTGCGGGTTATTTAGGATTGGCAACGTTGCGCCCATCACATCTCCCTGCGCAGAAAGGCTATCTCGAGCGCTTCCGGTTGGAGGAGGACGGGATTCTGGTTGTAGCGATCCACGGGCGCAAAGCCCATGGCGACGTAGAGCGCGTAGGCGGCCGGCATGCTGTGGGGCATGGTGTCCAAATACATGGCAGCGTAGCCGCGGTGCCGCGCCTGTTCGATGACGGCTTCGGCGAGCTTGCGGCCGATCTGGTGGCCCTGATGTGCGGGGCGGACCCAAAGGCGTTTCATTTCGCAGGCGCGCTCGCCGGGACGGACGTCCGGCAGGGGCTTGAGGGCGACGCAGCCGGCAGGTTCATTGTGGAAGAAGGCCAGGAGGACAGCGCCGTCGGGTTCGGCGTACTGGCCGGGCAGGCCGGCCAATTCTTTCTCGAGGCTGGTGACGCAAATGTGCTCGCCGCCGACCGACACATTGAGGAATGTCGCATACTCGCGCATTAGGGTGCGGCACAGTTCGGCGTCGTCCGCTTCCCCTCCAAATCGCGCCTGCCGTAGCTGGACCATCACGGCCATCATAACGGCGGATTCGTTGCGCTGGCGCGGCATGACCTGATAGAACAGCGGCCATGGTGAATTTTCGCTCTCGCCTTCTTTGCCTTGCGCTTGCCGGGACATTTTACGCCTGTGCGCAGACTCCGCTCATCACGCCGCCGGTAAATCCGCCGCACGATCCGCGTATCGATCAGCTCATTGACGGGCTGGGAAAGGCGGAGTCGTTCCGCGAGACGAATCTGTCGCCGGATGGCCACTGGATTGTGTGGACCGAGGGCGGGCGCGCGGGGAACGGGATCCAGGTAGCGACGCTTCCCGATGGCAGTTCGCCGCGGCACATCACGGCTTGCCAGGGGAACGCGCACGGCAGCGAGAGCGATGCTGTTTTTTCGCCGGATTCGACGAAACTTGCGTTTTTCAGCGACTGCACTTCGGATCACAAGACGGCAATCTTTGTCGCGGATCCTTCAGGGGCAACGCCGCCGCATCAGGTGGCCGCGCTGAACGGGTACGCGCACGATCTGGCGTGGTCGCCGAATGGCAAGCAACTCAGCTTCCTGTATGTGGAGGGCGCGTCGCGTCCGCCCAGCCCGATTGCGGCGGAGAAGCCGCCGTCGGGGGTAATCGGCGTCGAAGGCCTGGAGATTCAGCGCGCCGCGGAAGTGGATGCGGCCAGCGGTCAACTGACGCAGATCACGCCGGAGAACCTTTACGTTTATGAATTCGACTGGTCGGCAGATTCGGCAAAGATTGCGTATGTTGCGGCGCCGGCACCGGGCGAGAACAACTGGTGGGTGGCGAAGCTCTACACGCAGCCGGTGAATGGGCATCCGACGGCCATTCTGGATACGCAGACGGTGCCGGGCCCGCTGCACGGATTGCAAATTGCGGTGCCGCGCTGGTCGCCGGACGGATCGCGTATCGCGTTTATCGGAGGGCTGATGTCGGACCAGGGTTCGACGGGCGGCGACCTGTATGCAGTGCCCGCGGCGGGAGGCGATCCGGTGAATTTGACTCCCGACCGGGCGGCCAGCCCCGCGTGGTTTGTGTGGCTCGATAATCAATCCGTGGGCATTGCGGAAGTAAAAGGCGGATCGTCGCATCTGTTTGTCTACGACATCAATGCGCATCAGGAATCGTCCGACTACAACCTGACGCTCCCGGATTCCGTGGGCGCGGGCGGGCTGGAGATGCGGGTCGCGATTTCCAACACCAACACGGTTGCGTTCATCCGGTCATCGTTTTCGGAGCCGCCGGAAGTGTGGGCGGGCGAGTTATCGAGTATGAAACAGATCACCCATGCGAACGACGCGCTGAAGCCGCTTTGGGGCGAGGCTAAGTCGATCGAGTGGACCAACGAGGGTTTCAATGTCGAGGGATGGCTGCTGGAACCGGCGCATTACGATCCGGCGAAGAAGTATCCGCTGGTGGTCTACGTGCATGGCGGGCCATCGGCCGCGAATATGCCGCGCTGGCCGTATGCCGGGTATGGGGCGGTGCCGTTTTCGGCGCTGAACTATTTCGTACTGATGCCGAACCCGCGCGGCAGCTACGGCCAGGGAGAGAAGTTCACGCAGGCCAACCGCAAGGATTTTGGGTATGGCGATTTGCGCGACATTGTCGCTGGGGTCGATGCCGTCGAGAAGCAATATTCCGTCGATAATCATCGCGTTGGGATTACCGGCTGGAGCTATGGCGGCTTCATGACGATGTTCGCAGTGACGCAGACGCATCGTTTCCGCGCAGCGGTTTCGGGTGCGGGCCTGTCGGACTGGCTGAGCTATTACGGCGAAAACTCGATCGATCAGTGGATGATCCCGTTCTTCGGGTCGTCGGTGTACGAGGACCCGCGCGTGTACGCGAAAAGCTCGGCGATGAACTTCATCACCAACGCGAAAACACCGACGCTGGTGGTAGTGGGCGACCGGGACGGCGAGTGCCCAGCGCCGCAGTCCTTCGAATTCTGGCATGGGCTGCGCGATATGGGGATCCCGACGCAACTCGTGGTCTATCCGGATGAGGGGCATGGGTTCGCGAACCCTGATCACCGGCGCGACGTGCTGGAGCGGGCGCTGGGCTGGTTCAATCTGTATATGCCGGAAGGTCCGGATGCCGGGAGCGCGGCTGGCGGCGCAGAGTGAAGAATCGCTAGTCTGGAAAGGGTAGCCGGATCGGACCACCGGAATCGCTGATTCAAACGGTTTGCTCACGAAACGGGGTCGGATTCGTCCTGTGGAGATGGAGTGCGCCCCCGGTTTTCGGGCCTTCAGCCCTGTGCTGGGGACCCTCTCCTTTGTTATCCTGAATCGCACCCGGTAATTTTTCTGGTGTTTCGACCGTTTGGGCGGCTGGACTGCTCAGGCGGGGAGGTTTCATGCGGCGGTTTCTTGCTTTTGCAGTCCTGCTTGTGTTTTCGCTACCGGTTGGTCTTTCCATCGCGGGCTGCGGCCATAACCCTAATAATTACTGCATTAAGAACGGCCACGCGTATGGGCCGACGACCACGCAGGCGGTGTATGCCATCATGCAGCCGGAGACGACGGGGCTCGCTCTTGCGTGGGGACAGACGGGGAACATTGGCACGCCGGTAGCCTTCAATTGCAACGGCGGATCGGCGACGGTCGCGCACTGGACGTATGCCAGCTCGAACCTGCTAATGGCCGACGTATCGCCCACCGGCAGCATCTGCGCAGGCACCTGGAACCGCAACAGCCCGGGCGGGACCAGCAACTTCACGATCTGCACACCGCCTTCCGGTTCAACGCTCTCTTCGTTCAGCGGCTGCAATTCGACCAGTTGCGGTACTGTGCAGATCACAGCGACGGGCGGCGCGGTCACGACCAATCCAGTTGATATTTACGTGCATCCGCCGATTACCTCGATGAGCATCCCGAGCCAGACTTCGTGCGTTTCCCAGGGACAGAGCCTGAGCACATCGCTGCTGGCGGAGACGACCGTAGTTGGGCCGGCAGGCGTCGTATTGTGCAGTCCAAGCACGACGCTGTGCACCGACCCCAAGGCCAATATTGGAACTATCTCCTACGCGGCGGTGAACGGCGCAGTAGTGAATATCGACAACACGACTGACCCGACCAATGTGAATCCGGTCACGGGGGGATCGACGCCGGGGCCGAATCCGAACGGGCTGGCCACGGCCAACCTGCCCGGTTCCACCATTATTACGGCGGCGAATTCGGACGTGACCTCGGCAGCGGGATACTTTTCCTCGTGCCCGCCGGCGAAGCTCGCCATTTCGGTGAACGGCGCGACGACGACGACCGTAACGCCCAGCTCGCCGCAGACCCTGCTGTACACCGCGACGGACGTTCATAATAACCCGATCACCGGGTTAGGACTGAGCTACTCCTCGACGGAGCAGCAGAACCTGACGGTCAACAACACGGGCACGATCTCGGCCTCCTTCCCCAGCCACGCTTCGGTGTCGGCGATCTGCCAGCCGCCGGGTTGCAACGAGTCGCCCATCAACCTGGTGGGACTGCTTGGGAACGGGATGCCGGTCACATCCAACCTGGTCACGGTGAATTCGCCGGGGCGGGTCACGAACCAGATTTGGATGGCCTCCTCGCAGTCACAATACTTCTCTGAGGTCGATCTGACTACGGGAACGACCGGAGCGCCGATCGAGCTGCCCTACCCACCGAATTCGATGGTCATGGATCCGGGTGGCGACACACTTTACTTCGGCAGCTACCACGAACTGATGACGGTTTCCACTTCGGGCAATCAGCTTTCGAAGGAAGTCCCAGGGGTACCCGGAGTGGTGCTCGCGGTCAATCCGACGAATACGGGCGTGATCATCAACGACCAGCTTCGCCAGGTGATCTACCTCTACGCTCCATCGTCAGGATCGGTGACGAGCACCTCAGGCATTGCCAGCCGCGCGGAGTTTTCGGCGGACGGAACGACGGTATACATTGTCGGCGTGAACCCAGCCAACGGGCAGCCGACATTGTTCGTGAATAACACGAACAGCGGCTGGACCCAATACCCGCTGAGCAACGAGACCGCCAATGCGTGCCCTCTGGAGGCTGCGGGTTCGGCGGATTACCCGGCCTATAACCCGGCGTGGGATCCCTTCTGCGGACCGTCGGTGACGATCAGCGTGCCCAGTGTCGCGGCGTTTTTGAGTGGAACGACCACAGCAGCGCGGAGCTTCTGCCCGAACAGCAGTTCCACGCCGATCTTCTATCCGCCAGCGGGCACCACGGGCGCGGCAACAACGCAGATCACTGCGTCAGCGGATGGATTCCACATTCTCGGGGCTGACACTTCGACATTCTCCGACATTGGACTTACGCAAAACAGCACCAATTCGGCGGCAGGAGTGCCGATCAACGCATGTCCCGCATTCAGCGGTACGGCGTTGACCATCCCCACTTCCATCGTTGCTACGCCTGCGCTGCCTGTCACGGCTTCGGAGATCGATCAGGTCGTCTCTTCTCCGTACTCCAACCTGGCCTTCGTGACCTACCAGGGAACAGGTGCAAGCGGCGTGCTGCCTTACTACACGCCAGGGACATTCACCCCGGGCACAGGCTTCTCGGCTGGAACGCTCAGCACCATCCAGCTCTCCACGGGAGCGCAGGCACCGGTGTCGGGCATATTTTCGCCGGACGGCGCGATCTTCTTCACCAGCACGAGTGGCGACAATCTGATTCACATGGTGAACACCACGACGCTGACCGACACGCAGACCATCGATCCGAAGCTGGCGAACTCGACTGGGGCAACGGTCCCGGCGCAATTCATGGCGGTGAAGAGCCGTCCAACGACCTAAGGTCTGCGGACCTGCCAACAGCGGCCGGCGAGAGCCGGCCGTTTTCATTGGGCACCGGCGCCGCATCCGCGTGCGCGGCGAGCGGTACACTTATCCCCATGTCGCGCGTTGCCGTTTTCTCCAAGCCACAAAAAGAGGAATTGCAGCAAACTTTGCCGGATCTGGTGCTGTGGCTGAAGGCGCACGGCCATGAACCCTTGCTCGACCCGGTGAGCGCGAACTACGTAACCGACGAGCAGGTATCCCCGCGTCCCGATATGGCCGGGCTCAAGCCGGACCTGGTAATCGTGCTGGGGGGCGACGGCACGCTGCTGGCGGCGGCTCGTGTTTTTGCGCGCATCGGGGTTCCGATTCTGAGCGTCAACCTGGGGGCGCTCGGGTTCCTGACTGAAGTTCGCCTTGCCGACCTGTACACGCACCTCGACGCATGGATTGAAAGGTGCTGTGTCTTCGATGAGCGGGCGATGCTGCACACCGAGCTGTGGCGCGAGGGCAAGTTGTATCGAGACTACGATGCTCTGAACGATGTTGTCGTAGCAAAAGGCACGATCGCGCGCATGGGCAACTTCAGCGTGGAGATCGACGATCAGCTGGCGGCTTCATTTCGCGCGGACGGCGTAATCGTCGCAACGCCAACGGGGTCGACTGCCTATTCTCTGGCGGCGGGCGGGCCGGTGCTGATTCCAACCATGGACGCGCTGCTGATCACGCCGATTTGCCCGCATCAGCTCACGCTGCGGCCGATGGTGGTGCCGGGTACGTCAAAGATTCAGGTTCGGATTGAGGGCGTGCCGGATCAAACCTTCCTCACCGTCGACGGCCAGGAAGCGATCCAGCTCCGTTTGGGCGACGAGTTGCGCTGCCGCCGCTCGGACTTTGCGGTGAAGCTGATTCGCCTGCAGTCGAATGGGTTTTTCAGTGTTTTGCGGTCGAAGCTGAAGTGGAGCGAGCGGTAAGCGGCAGTTCGTTCAAGCCGAGCTACGGTTTGGTGAGTTCCTCTAAAAGGAGCTTGGCTTTTGTGGAGTAATTTTTCGCTCCATCCAGGTCGTCGGTTTTGAGCGCCTCACGGGCTTTGGTGACGAAAGTCCGCGCCAGGGCGACCGTTTTCTGTTCTTCCGAGTTCAACGAGCGGTGAATGCGGTTAAGGCCGTTTTCCGTGGCGTTGATCTCATCCGTCATCACCTGGCGGTCGGCGGTCGTGGTATCGCTGTTGGCGGTCGAAAGCTGGCCGATGGGGGAATTCTCAGATGGCTGGCTGCTCGCCACTTCCGCATTCGCAGGCGGGGTGGTGGCTGGAGCGGTCTTCCCTGCCTCCTGCTGGGCGGAGTCCGTAGGTTTTACATGGCGTCTCGTGCGTTTTGGCGGAGTGGCAGCGGTTGTGGCGGGCGCGTCCGGGGGCACCGACGTGTTGAGCATGATGGGCCGGTCGTCGACATACGGCGGAAGGGGCGGCATAGGTGGAATCATTTCAGCCATTTGGGCGACGGGGCGCACGGGTGCCTGTGCCGCCAGGGGGGGAGCAGCGTTCTGTTGCTTGTGATTGCAGCCTGCGAGCGCCACGAGCAGCAGCGCAGGAGCCGCGATCCTCCACCCGGATCTCATGGTCCGGACCTTTCTGGCTGGGGTTCTCCACTCTGGCGAGCAAGCTCACCCGAGACTGCGCGCTCCGGCAGAACCGGCACCGCGCGTATTCCCGAACCGGCAGAAGTCAACGGGAGCCGCAGTACAAAGGTGGTTCCGCTCCCAGGTTTCGATTCTACGTCAATCTGGCCATGGTGCATCTGGACGATGCGGTAGGTCATGGCCAGACCGATGCCGCTGCCCTCCTTTTTGGTGGTGAAGTACAGATCGAAGATCCGGGAGCGAATCTCGTCGGGAATGCCGGTTCCGTGATCGCGGACCTGGATAGAAGCCCAGCGGGCGCCATCGCTCAGGGTCACTTCCAGCGCGCCGCCGTCGGCCATGGCCTGCGCTCCGTTGAGAACGATGTTCAGGAGCGCCTGCCTGACCAGGTCAGAGTCCACACGGCAAAAGACGCCGTGGGATGGGACCCTACTGTGGACGGTAATGCCGCGCGTCTCCAGCTCCGCAGAAGCGAGCATGAGGACGCTGGAGACGATGTCGCGGAGGTCCTGATCTTTGAGCTGGAGTTCCACGGGGCGTGAGAAATCGACGAGGGTCTGAACCACGCGGTCGAGGCGGTGAATCTCGCTTTGGATCACGTCGAGATGGCGGAGGGCGTCGTCGCCGGCCTGCACCTTGTTGCGGAGGAGCTCGATGTGCACCACGATGGCGTTGATGGGGTTTTTCACCTCGTGGCCAACGCCGGCGGTGAGGCGGCCAATGGCGGCCATGCGCCGCGAAACTTCCAGCTCGCTCTCGATCTCGCGGACGGACTCGAGATCGTGCAGGGTGAGCAGTGCACCCAGCGAGTGACGGTCATTCGACTGCGCATCGTGAATGAAATCGAGAGACACTTCGATGCGGCGGCCGGTTTCCGTGGTCACTTCCTCCTGCACGATGGACATGCCGCCCTCAAAGGCGTCGCGCACGGTGCGTCCGAGGCGGGTGCTGCGGTCGAAGATCTCGCGGACCTCGGCGCCAAAGATACGATCGCGGCTGATGTTGAGAAACCGCTCCACTGAACTGGAGACGAGCACCGCGCGGGATTCGCGCGTAAACAGCATCATGCCGTCCTGCAGGTTGGAGAGGATTTGGTCGAGATTCTCGCGCAAGGCGGAGAAAACCTCTTCGACGTTGCGGATGCGCTTTCCGAGGCGCTCGATTTTGCCGGAGACCTGGGCCACGGCGTCGTCGCCGCGTCCGAGGAGGGGATCGAAAACAGCCAGCGGACCTGGGGACTCATCAGGCGGTTCGGGGGGGCTTAGCGCGCCGGTGGTATCCGATTCGGCCAGGGCCTCCTGAGCGGCAAGGGTATCGAGGCGGCGGCTGATCTGCTCGATGGGCTGGAGAGCGAGGTTCGCGAGGAACGCGGCCACCACCATCGAGATAATCATGGCCAGTCCGATAGCCCTGAGCGATTCCATGAGCCAGGGATGAAAGGCGTTGCTGAGAAAGGTGGTGCGGATCCCGATGCGGATGGTGAGAAACGGCTGATCGTTCAGGTCGAGGGCGAGCGAGACGTTGTAGACCTGGGGCCGCCCAAAGACGATGTACAGAGTACGGATCATCGACGAGACGGAAGTGCGCTGCAACTGGGCAAAATCGGGCCGCTTCGGAAGGAGTTGATCGTTCTGGGCGGCATCGGGGGCGGCGATCAACGCGCGTCCGTTCTGGTCGGCTACGGCAATATCCAACACCGTCGGCGAGTATTCGACGATGGAGTTCAGCTGGTCGTTGAGGTCGGTATTCTCGCGGAGGGTATCGGCCACGGCGGCGCGAACCGCAACCTGATCGCGGGGATCGAAGCGGCGCATGCTGAGGCCGCTGTCGAGCGCGCGATTCACTTTGAGTGAGACCTGGTGCGCAAGATCGTCGGTGAGCGCGAACGACTGTTCGATGTGCTGCTGGAGCAGCTGGCTCAGCCAAATCCACGAGAAAACCACCACAACGGCGAATACGAGGCCGGTGATAGCGAGAACGAGTTTGGTCTTCAGGCGCATGAATGATGGTTGCAGCGCTCATTCACAAGGAGGAACCAGGAGCATGACATCAGTGCTGGTTGTGCTGCCGGTGCTGCAACGTTACTCTTCGAGTGCGCTCGCTGTGGCCGCCGTGCCGTATTCTCTCAGTTTGTTATGAAGCGTTTTCAGGCTGATGCCCAGGATTTCCGCGGCCCGTGTCTTGTTGTTGTGCGTAGATTCCAGCGTCTTGAAGATCAGCATACGCTCGGCATCGCCCACGGTTGCGCCTACTTCCAGCTGGATGGCATTGGGGGGCAGCTCGCTGGTGGGCCTTGGGGCGCGC
>DATHQV010000057.1:0-10830 GCA_035482355.1 Acidobacteriaceae bacterium
CGACCACGGCATCCGCTCTCGCGAAATCGCATACACCGCGTCGCTCCTCGGCATCGCCAGCCTCGCTGGACGCTTCACTCTCGGGTGGCTCCTCGACTACCTTAAAGGCGCGCACATCGCCATTGCCTCGCTGCTCGCCGCAGGCTGCGGAATGTTTCTGCTCGCGCACGCGCGCACTTTCGCCGCCGCCGGCCCCGCTGCCTTCCTCGCTGGACTCGGCGGCGGATGCGAGCTCGACCTCATCCCCTACATGCTCCGCCGCTACTTCGGCCTGCGCGCCTTCTCCTCGCTCTACGGACTCGTCTACTCCGCCTACGCCGTCGCCGGAGCGGTCGCGCCCCTCGTCGTCGGCCACGTCTACGACACCACCGGTACCTACACCCGCACCTTCAACATCTTTTGCGCCGTCACCGTCCTCGCTGCCATCGCCATGTTCGCGCTGCCCGCCTACCGCTTCACGGCCCACGCAGTCTTCACGGACGAATCCGACCCCACCCTGGCCGCTCTGCCGGCTGACAATATTTAAAGGAGTAATCCCAATGCCTCATATCGCTCTCGAACAAGGCGTCCCCGGCATCGTTAGCGCCTTCGCCTTCCGCCCGGAAACCGCGAAGCCCATGCGCGAACTCGCCGAGACGCTCCTGCGCGGCCCCAGCTCGCTCTCCAGCGCCGATCGCGAAACCATCGCCGCCTACGTCTCCTCCCGCAACGAGTGCCGCTTCTGTCAGCTCTCTCACTCCGCCGCCGCGGCCGAGCACCTCGGCGGAAGCGATGCGCACTACGCCCTTATCGAATCCGTCAAGGCCGACCTCGACTCCGCCAGCGTCACTCCCAAATTGAGATCGTTGCTGCGCATCGCCGGAAAAGTCCAGCAGGGAGGCAAGCAGGTCACCTCCGCCGACATCGCCGCCGCCCGCGAACAAGGCGCCACCGACCTCGATATCCACGACGCCGTCCTCGTCGCCGCCGCCTTCTGCATGTACAACCGATACGTCGACGGCCTCGCCACCTGGCAACCCGACGATCCCAACAGCTATCGCCCCATGGGCAAACGCATGGCCCACGAAGGCTACGTCCGCAAATAAAAATTTCTCATCCTGAGCGCAGCCGAAGGACTGAAGCGGAACCGACAGCGTCGTATAGACTCCGTCGTCACAGGCATCGGTTTGTCCGCCGCAAAGCAATTGACCGGCAAAGGCGGGCAAATTGAGATGGAAAGCGAAACGGCTGGGGGCATCGGTGCACTATGATTCGCGTCATTCTGCCGATTTCGTTTCTGTGGGATGCCCTGACCGTTTCTGATTGACGGCCCACGTGGGAATCCATATTCTCAGGCGAGCGTAGCTGCTGGAACTGGTTTCGTCTGTGGTTTGGCAGGGCCGGCCGCCGGGATCGACGATTTCAGTTCTAAGCTGGCTGCGCTTTCGGCGTTCGCTGGTTCTCTGCTCTCTGGCGCCATGGAGAAGATCCAGTGATGTCCTCTGCTGACGACCCAACTCTCGCGCCTGGCTCGATGCACGACACCCTTGCCACCACTTTGGATGCTGGGACTTCCGTGAAGTTCACGGAGGAAGCGCACACTCTGCCGGCAACGATTGGACGGTACCGGATTCTGTGCCTGCTGGGTGAGGGCGGGATGGGCGCGGTGTACGAGGCCGAGCAGGAGTCGCCGCAGCGCACGGTGGCGCTGAAGGTGATTCGGGCGGGATTCGCCGACGGCGAAATGCTGCGGCGGTTTGAGACTGAGACCCAGGCGCTGGGACGGTTGCAGCATCCGGGGATCGCGCAGATTTACGACGCGGGAACGGCGGAGACTCCGTTCGGCAAACAGCCTTATATCGCCATGGAACGGGTTCGCGGCGATACGCTGCTGCTCTATTGCGACCAGCACAAGCTGACAGTACCGCAGCGGCTGGAGCTGATGGCGAAGATCTGCGACGCGGTACAGCATGCTCATCAGCGGGGACTGATTCATCGCGATTTGAAGCCGGCGAACATTCTGGTGGGCGAGGATGGGCAGCCGAAGATTCTGGATTTCGGCGTGGCGCGGCTAACGGACAGCGATGCGCAGGCCACACGGCAAACCAACATGGGCGACATCATCGGCACCCTGGCGTACATGAGCCCGGAGCAGGTCTCCGGCGATCCGGACGAGATTGACACGCGGAGCGACGTGTATGCGCTGGGCATCATTCTGTATGAGCTGCTGGCGGGTAAGGGGCCTTACGCCATTGGGCGGCAGATTCATGAGGCGGCGCGGGCAATTCGGGAAGACGAACCGACGATGCTGAGCGTCGTGAACCGGTCGTTTCGCGGCGATATCGAAACGATTGTTGGGAAGGCGCTGGAGAAGGACAAGATGCGGCGCTATGGGTCGGCCGCGGAGTTGGCCGCGGATGTTCGGCGGCACCTGCACGATGAGCCGATTGTGGCGCGCCCGCCGAGCACGATCTATCAGATCGAGAAATTTGCGCGGCGGAACAAGATGCTGGTGACGGGCGTAGCCGCGGTATTTGTGGTGCTGGCGCTTGGGGTAGTGGCCAGCACGTGGGAAGCGGTGCAGGCGCGCAGGGCACAAAGAAAAGCGCAGCAGGAGACGGCGATCGCGCAGGCGGTGAACGATTTTCTTCAAAACGATCTCCTGGGGCAGGCGAGCGCTTACAACCAGGCGAAGCCTGATCCGAATATCACGGTGCGGAAAGTGCTGGACCGGGCAGCGCAGAATATTGGCGGGAAGTTTGGCAGGCAGCCGGAGGTGGAAGGCGCAATTCGGGACACGATTGGGAAGACGTATACGGATCTGGGGCTGTATCCGGAGGCGCACCAGCAACTGGAGCGGGCGGTGCAGTTGGAGCGCGCGACCAGCGGCGTGAACAGCGCTGTGGCGATCCAGACGCTGCTGCATCTGGAAGATGCGGAGGAGGCGGGTGGCCAGTATGCCCAGGCAGAGGGACACGCGCGCGAGGCGCTGGCGACGAGCCGGCACGCGCTGGGACCAGATAATCCAACGACGATCGTGGCGATGAACCGGCTGACGTCGGTTCTGGATTATTCGGGAAAGTATGAGGAAGCGGAGCCGCTGGCGAAGGAGGCGGTAGCGACGAGCCAGCGCGTGCTGGGCGCGGAGAGCCGCGGAACGCTGTCGTCGATGCATTTCCTGGCGATTATCGAGTACGAAATGGGAAAGAACGTGGAGGCCGAGACGCTGAACAGCCAGATTCTGGCGGTACAGATGCGGACACTGGGTCCGGATCATCCGGACACGCTGTCGACGATGAACAATCTTGCGGCAGCTTATGGCGCGGAAAATAAGCATGCGCAGGCGGCAGAACTGGAAGAGAAACTGTTGGCGATTCGGGCGCGCGTATTGGGCCCGGAGCATCCGGACACGCTGGATGTGATGGCGAACCTGGGATTCGATTATCGCGGTGAACAGAAATTCGACCTGGCGCTGGCGCTGGATGAGAAGACTCTGGCGATCCAGAAGCGAGTGCTCGGGCCGGAGCATCCGTTGACCCTGCGCTCCATGCACAATACAGCAGTGGACATGATGCTGATGGGAGCTCCTGCGAAAGCGGAGGCTCTGGATCGGCAAACGCTGGCGATTCAGCAGCGGGTGCTGGGGCCGGAGAACCCGGACACGCTGTGGACCTCGAACAGTTTGTCCGAAGATTTGCGCGAGGAGGGGCAATACGCGCAGGCGGCGGCGATGGATCGGCAGACGCTGGCGCTGCGTGCGAAGGTCCTCGGCGCAGACAATCCGTTGACGATGCAATCGATGGCCGCGCTGGTGAAGGATTACGCGGCGCTGGGGCAGGCCGCGGAAGTGGAGGTGGTGTATCGGAAGGCGCTGGAGGATCACCCGAAGAATCCCGCGCTGCTGAACAGCCTGGCTTGGTTTCTGGTGTCGGCGAAGGATCCGCGGACGCGCAATCCCCAGGAGGGATTAGCGCTGGCGCGGCGAGCGCTGGCTGCGGCTCCGGGGAATCCGGGCATCCTGAACACGCTCGGGCTGGCCGAAGTGCGCAACGGGTTGTGGGACGAGGCGATCGCGACTCTGCAGGAATCGTCGGCGAAGGATGGGGGCGAGGAGCCGACGGATTACCTTTTTCTGGCGATGGCGCAGCAGGGCAAAGGAGACAAGGCCGGGGCGGAGACCAGTTACGCGCGAGGAGTGCAGCTGGCGGGGTCGAATGCCGCCAAGAACACCGAATTGAAGATGTTTGTGGAGGAAGCGGCGTCGGCGCTGGGCAAGCGGGTCGCACCAGCTTCCAACGTCCCCCTGAAGCCGAGCTTCAGGCGCTGATTTCCCGTTCCCGCAAGGCCCTGGCCTCAAGCAGGGAATCGCAAAGCGATTCCGCGGCCATCGGTTTCCCGAACAACCAGCCCTGCGCATGACGAACGCCCCGCTGCAGCAGGAAATCCGCCTGCTCCTCCGTCTCAACCCCTTCGGCAATCGTCCCAAGATTCAAAGAATGTGCCATCTCGATGATGTGGAGAACGACCCCGTTAGTCGCGCCGTCCGTGCCGATCGTGTCAACAAAGGCCTTGTCGATTTTGAGGATGTCCAGATCGAGATTCTGCAAATACAGGAGACTCGAGTAACCCGTCCCGAAATCGTCGATTGCCACGGAGATACCCAGAGAGCGGATCTTGCGAATGATGTCCTGAATCTCCTCCCCGTGAATGAAGCTGCGCTCGGTGGCTTCGATTTCGAGATTGGCCGGGCGAACGCCGGCAACTCGCAGAATATTTTCGAGCGTAGTGAGTGTGGCCGTCGACCGCAAATCAGAAGGGGAGAGGTTCATCGTCACTTTGAAGTCGGGTTCGATCGAGACAAATCGTGGCAGGTCGGCGGCGACGATCGCGGCGACGCAATTCGTAATGAGCGAGATGACTTCGGTTTCCTCGGCCATGGGAATGAACAGGTCTGGCTGGACCACTTTCCCGGGACGTCGCCATCGCACCAGTGCTTCGGCCCCGATCCATCGGCGCGTGTCCACCTCAACGATCGGCTGGTACTCGACGAAGAATTCGCGTCGATGTGCGGCCGCGCGCAGTACCGAAGACATGGATAGGCTCCGGCGCGCGATGTAGAAAACTGCCCACGCCAGCGCGATCCCGCATACCACGCCGAGGGGCACATAGAGCATGGCGAACCTGGCGACACGGCGGTGGACGTAGGATGCCGGAGCTGCGGCAACCACAGCGAAGTCACCCTGCGCGGATCGCACGATCGAGATCACAAAGCCCTGGTCGACGAAGGCGGTCTCGCCACCTTTGGGAATCACGCGAAACCACTCCGGACGAAGATGAGGTCCGAAACCCGTGATCTGCAAGTGAGCCGCCGATGACGGCACAAAAATCGCAAGCGAAACATCCGGCCCCTCCGTCGACGTATCGATCGGCAGATCGGGATGAACCGAAAAGGCAAAGCCGTCTGAAGAAAAGATGTAGAAGGACTCCCCGGTACCGATCGGGATCTTCACATTCAATCGTTCGTCGATTCCATACTCCGATGTCAGAGTTACCGGACCCACCGGAATCGGGCCGACAGTCCCCAGCGATGTACAGATCAGATTGTCACCCTCGATGCGCGCGACAAACTGCAGGTAGCTGGAGACGAGGGCGATTTGCCGCATCAGGTCGATCTCACCCGGCGAGCAAGGGGCCAGGTTGGCCTTTTTCAGCACCTGCTCGCCACCGAGCATTTGATTGCGGGTTTCTTCCGCGCGGCGATCGACGTCGCGGGCGTTATAGCGGAGCCGGTTCTCCTCGGCGGCAAGGCTCTGGCGCCACGCAAGGTGGACGGACCACCAGATGGGTGCAACCAAAGCAGTTAGGCCGATGGCAACAGCAACAATAACCCCGGGGCGTTGCATACGTCCCCCTCGCGGTCCGAAGGCCCGCGGCTGCTGGAATCAGGTAGAGCGATCAGCGTTGGAGGCATACTACCCCAGGCAACAATAGGTCGTCCATTGCGAATCAGCATCCCAGCGAGCCGGTTCCTGCATTGCGCCTCGCGACTGGTTCTGGCGGGTGGTGCGCGTTTTCTGGGTCTCGCTCGGAGGATCCTCCGCGCAGGCATGCGCGTAACTCACTGATCGTGCGAACGCCCGCGCCCATTCGTAGTCTTTCGACCTACCCCAATCATCACCACCCTGAAACTACCTTCTTTCAGAGTGCGAAAGCGGCTGCGCTGAAATTGGCTCAAAACATCGGGCCAACGGCCTGCGGGCCGCGTCAACGGCCTGCGGGCGGTCCAATGAAAGAAGGTGAGGCCCACGGACGAGAAATCGTCCTGGATTCGCGTGTCAGACGCCGGTGTTGATTGCGGCGTGCCGTAGATTGGCGATTCGTAGTAGCGCTCGTAGCCTTGGTGCTTCTGCTACTCATCAAGCAGCAAAACCTTCCGGGAGGGTAGCATCCTTCCGGAAGGATTTTCATTCCAGCAAATCGGCAATCCCGCCGAATTCTTTAACTAAGCAGCTTCCTTCTTCTCCGCAGCCGCTTCCTCACAACTCGCAATAATCGTGATGATCGACGCAAACGGAATGAAAAACGCCGAAGGCTTGGCCGGCTTCACGCGAAACTTCTCCGCGATCCGGTTCGCGGCGTCTTCGCTCTCAATCCAGATCCCCGCCGCATCCACGCCCACCAGCGTCACCGTCTCCAGCTTCTCCTGATCGAGGAGCTTCGGCCCCAGCACCACTACTCTGCGTCCCACCAGCTGACTGAACTGCATACTCGCTCCTCGAGGCATTGCGCCCGCACCTATCCAGACGCGTGCCCGCCCCGCATGGTTGTAGCGCAAGTTCCTGGTCTTCTCCCCTATACCCTACCGGCTACACCCTGTCGTTCGTGTCTCCCCGCACACGCCGTGTCCCCCCACCCACGCTGCGCCCGCACACGCTCCCGCCCCACCCCTTTCTTTCCACCGCTCGCCGATTGGTCCACCCCATGCTCTTATCCCGGGCGCAGGGCAATCACAGACAGGCAATCGAGAGGTGAAAGATGAAAGCACACGAAGCAATCTCCGAAGGTCTCCTGCTTCTCTCCGCCATCCTTCTTACCGCATCCCTTCCGCACCGCACCGTCCACACGACGCAGCCTACCGCAGTCCGCACCGCAAATGCCGCGCCCATGATCAACTCCAGCGCCACCGCTGCAACCCCAGCTCCAAAAGCTGTCGAGCCTACCCGCACCATCGTCGTCAGCCTCGAAGACCGCCGCCTCGCCCTCCTCGAAGATGGCCAGGTCAAGCAGGTTTACACCGTCGCGGTCGGCACAGATTCCACCCCCAGCCCCACCGGAACCTTCACCATCGTCCGCCGCGTAGCGAATCCCACCTACACGCATGACGGCCAGGTCATCCCTCCCGGACCTGACAACCCTGTCGGCACCCGCTGGATGGGCCTCAGCAAGCCTGGCTACGGCATTCACGGCACCAACGCCCCCAAGTCCATCGGCAAGGCCGCTTCTCACGGATGCATCCGCATGGCGCGCCCCGACCTCGAGAATCTCTACGCCCAGGTCCGCACCGGCGATACCGTTCAGATCATCGGCGAACGCGACGATCAAACGATCGCCCTCTTCGGCGCACCAGAAGCGCCGCTCGCCCCAGCTGCCGCGCCCACGGTGCTCGCCCAATCCACGCAGCCCGCAACACAACCGGCTGCGACTACGGCCGACAACGCCGCCACCGCCATCGCCGCCGCTGTCCCCATCGGCCAGTAAGCCCCCTGCGCGGAATCGAGAATCGAGGATCCCCATGGAACTCTTCGCAGAATCACTCAGCGTCATCGGAGCCCTCCTGCTCAGCGTCTCCTGCGGGCTCCTTGTAGAAGAACTGTTGTTCGGAGGTCTGGTCCGGCTTTTCTTCGCTGCCAGGCCGGCGCGCCCAGAACCCAAATCCAGCGAAACCAACCCATCGCACTGAACGAACGGAGAAACCCCATGCTCGCCCTGAAATACCTTCTCATCGTCGCCGGCGTCCTCATGTTGACCGCCGCCTTCTCCATCACCCTCCACGACCTCTATAAGCTCTTCGACGAACGCCGCAAACTTGGCGCCGTCGAACGCCCCAACTTCGGAGACGACTGGCCGGAACCCCTGCCCGGTGCCGAATCCACTGCCCTCCAGTCTGCCTCGCCCATCCGCTGGCGTCCGGCCGCCTCTCTCGCCCTCGCCGCCTGTCTCCCGCTCCTCCTCGCCGACGGCATCGTCGTCATCCCTGCCGGAATGGGCGGCGTCCGCGTCAGCCAAATGCGCGGAACCCTCCCCGGCACACTCTACTCCGGCGCGCACTTCGTCACGCCGCTGGTGGACAGCGTCCAGCTCTTCGATCTCCGCGACAAGCTCTTCACCGCAGGAATCGTCGAAGGCGTCTCCACAAAGAAAATGTCCTTCGAGCCGCAGCCTCTCGACGTCCAGTCGAAGGAAGGTCTCAGTATCGGCCTCGCCATCACCGTTCGCTACCGTCTCGATCCGCGCCGCCTCGACTACATCGAGAGCCATCTGCCCCAGCCTGTCGATTCTGAAATCGTTCCCGCCGTCGTGGCCAGCGCGTGGCGCGATCTCGCTCCCACCTACACCGTCCGCGAAATCTTCAGCTCCAAACGGGAAGAAGTCCGCAGCGACGCCGCCACCGTCATCAACAAAAAACTCGGCGCCGACGGCATCCTCGTGGAAGAAGTCATGCTGCGCAACATCCAGCTCCCTCCGCAATACGCGCAGGGCCTCCAGGACCTGCTCCTCAAGGAGCAGCAGGACGACCAAATGGGCGTGCAGACCGACATTCAGGAAAAGCAGGTCCGCATCGCCGAGCTCCAGGCCGAAGCCGACGCCGCGCAAAAAGTAAAAGAAGCCGAAGGCGAAGCCAAATCCAAAGTTGTCGAAGCCAAAGGCGAAGCCGACGCCATGCAATACACCCTGCCTCTGAAGCAGAAGCAAATCGAGCAGTCGAAACTCGAAGCCGAAGCCCGCAAGGAAGCGACCATCGAGAACGCCGACGCGGAAGCCCAGGCCAAAATCATCGACAGCAAAGCGGAAGTCCAGCGCCGCGATCTTCTCGCCACGTCGGAGGCCAACCGCATCCGCGTCACCGCCGCCGCGGACGCCGAGCGCATGACCAGCGAAGCAAAGCTCCTCAACCAGTCGCCGCTCCTCATCAACAAAATCATCGCCGAACGCCTCTCGGACAAAATTCAGATGGTCATGGTCCCGTCCGACGGCAAATTCTTCTTCGCCAACGATGTCTTTCACGGCGTCGACAACAACGCTGCGCTGAAACAGCAAATGCAGCAGATGGATGGCGACGACGCCCCGGCGCCCGCAGCAGCGCCCGCGCCGGCAGCAGGATCGCAACAGTAACGCCGTCTCTCCGCTCGCTCGGCTGATAAAGCATCGGCTCCTGAGCGAACAACTCCCGGCCCCGGCTGTCCTTTCCACAGCCGGGGCAGGGAACTCAACCCTCCCGAAAGCCCGATGCCATGAATAACCGCGAGAACCGCACAAGATATAATCCGCCCCAGCGAATGATCTTCAGGTCTGGGTTCGTTGGTTTCACGGCGGCGCTGGTGTGCGTCCTTCTAATAAGCCTGCCGATGCCCGCGCACGCCGCAACGCCCCCCGCCTCACAATTCGATCAGCCCGCCGCCGACCTCGCCCGCCAAATCGCCGCCCTCACCGGCCCCGGCCCCGCAAAACTCGTCATCCACAACAACTCCACGCTCTCCAACGGCGAAATCCCCGTCATCCGCCAGCTCCTCGAGCACGACCTCCGCGCCCTCGGCGTCACCACCGGATCGAGCGACAGCGCAATCATCATTCGCGTCATCCTCTCCCAAAATCTCCGCGGCGGTCTCTGGGTCGCTGAAGTCGACGAAGGCACAGAAACCCGCGTCGCCATGCTCCCCGTCAATCTCCAAACGCCAACCTCCACCCCGCCCGGCCCCACGCTCACCCTCCGCCGCACGTTGCTCCTCACCGCCTCCGAACCAGACGCTGAGCCCATACTCGACGCCGCCCTCATCGCTGGCCGCCTCATCGTCCTCGAACCCGACCGCCTCGTCGTCTACGCCAAAAACACATCCGCGCTTCCCGCTGCCTCCGCCGACTGGTCCGAATCCCAAACCCTCTCCATCACCCACGCCCGCTCTTTTCCCCGCGATCTCCGCGGCCGCATTTTCCCCGAATCCGACCATCTCTTCGACGCCTGGCTCCCCGGCGTCCTCTGCACCGGCTCCAACGACGGCGCGCAACTCGCCGTCACCTGCGCCGAAAGCGACGACCCCTGGCCCATCACCCCCGCGCAACACGCTTTCTACAGCGCCATGCGCGACTATTTCACCGGCATCCTCGCGCCAGGTTATCCGTTCGAACTCCAGCCCTTCTACAACGCCGCCGATCTCCCGCGTCCCACCGGCAGTGCCATCCTCCTCAATCAGCTCAACGGCAACGTCCTCCTCATCGAGAACAACGCAGCGAAACTCGTCAGCGGCGCCAACGACTGGGGCAGCGACTTCGCCGTCATCCGCTCCGGCTGCGGCTCCGGCGCACAAGTCCTCGTCTCCGGGTCAGGCGCAGCCGCCGGCGGCGACAGCCTCCGCGCCTTTGAAATTTCCGGCCGCGAAGCCATCGCCGTCAGCCCGCCCCTTCCCATCGATGGAGCCATCACCGCCATCAACCCCGCTCCTGATTCGACATCCGCCAACGTCATCGTCCGCCGCGACGCACCACTGCGCTGGCCAACCCTTTATGAGGTGTGGAATGTTGCCCCGCTCTGCAACTAACGCCGCACTGGCCGTCCTTCTCGCCAGCATCCTCGCG
>DATHQV010000058.1:0-10652 GCA_035482355.1 Acidobacteriaceae bacterium
CGCACGTTGCGCGGGATCACGGTTTGGAAGAGCTGATCGCGGAAGTTTGCGCGAAGCGTTTCGGTGACCTGCTGGGCCAGATTGGTGCGATCGTCGTACATGGTGAGCAGGACCCCCTCGATTTCGAGGTCCTTATTCAGCGTTTCGCGGACGCGCTGCAGGGTCTGCACCAGTTCGCTGATGCCTTCGAGGGCAAAGTACTCGGCCTGCATGGGAACCAGCAGGCGATCCGCGGCTACCAGCGAGTTCAGGGTCAACAAATCCAGCGCGGGCGGGCAGTCCAGAATGATGAAGTCATACATTCCACGGACTTTATCGATGGCCTCACGCAGGCGGTACTCGCGGCGCTCCATCTGGATGAGCTCAAGATTGGCGCCCGTCAGGTTCTTGTGCGAAGGCACCAGTTTGAGGGTTTTGATCTCGGTGGGAAGCGCGACTTCTTCAATGGTGGCTTCGCCCATCAGGACGTCGTAGGAGGAGCGGCGCTCTTCTTCGCGCCCCACGCCATAGCCGCCGGAGGAGTTGGCCTGGGGGTCGCAGTCGACGAGGAGAACGTGCAAACCCTCCAGAGCGAGTGCGGCTGAGAGGTTGATTGCGGTGGTGGTCTTGCCGACGCCACCCTTTTGATTGACCACCGCGAGTACTTTCCCCATGACCAACCAAGCTTAGAAGCAGTGAGGCATCTCCGCAACGGATACCACCTGTGCAGAACCGGGACACTTTTGTGGAACACCTCGGAAGATGGGTTGGGGAGGGGGCTGTAAGCCCAGTGCCCTGTGAGAGATGGAGCATTGTGACATTGGTTACAGCGGGGTGAAGAAAAAGTACCCTACGTGGAAAACTGTCCCGCATGGCGCACTTTTGCGCGTATTGGAAGGGCTATGTTGCGTTGCAGAGCGGGGTTTGTTCCACGTGGAACACCGGCGGTCGGGCTGATGTTCCACGTGGAACATTGTGCGTGTCAATTTTCGGAGGGCAGCTCTACGTGATCGATCACGATGACGTCGAGCAGGCCGTGCGTCGGCACCAGCTTCAGCCCGAGCTGTTCCTGGACTGCGGTTTCGAGCGATGGGCCCGCTACAGATGACTCGGGCATATTGGGCTCGAGAGGTACCCGGGTCCAATGCAGGTCGAAGGTGTAGCGACCCGGCAAGCCGGTTTTATCGATGACGGGGCGGCGAGGTGGGGGCCCCTGCGCCTGGGCAGATCCGAGAAAGTCAGCGAGATCGCTTAGAGAACAGCCGTGCATGGTCACCGAGCTGCTCCCGCCACTGTGAAGACACATAGGACCGTAAACGAGACTTATGTGCGTGGCGTCGGCCGGGGCGAGGGGAGTTTTGATTCCACCTTTAGCCGTAACCAGTTCGAATAGGGGGAAGTCCCGCTGTTCGTGATGGATCTTTAGCTTGAATCGGTCGGCTAAAAGAGCCTGCAGCATGGCACGGCGCTGGTCCATGGTGGGGTGCGGGTAGGCTGAACCGTCGAATTTTGCCTGAATATCGAACCGAGCGTCTTTAATCCACGCGGGGCCATCCGCCCATTGCTGGTTGCGATCGGCGCCGTACGCCTCGTGGATGATGTAGTCCAGCGCCGTGTCCTCGGCTGACACGCCGTCGGCAGTGTAGGACATTCTCCAGCGAATCTCGGGACTCTTATTCTGCCGGATGCTCGCAACGTCGAAGGTGGGGGGGTGCGGCGGAGGGCTGGTCTGGGCTCCGGCCATGCACGTCGTGCTGATGAGAATCAGGCTAACCACGGAAAAACGGGCGAGACTGCGGGCGGATTCGGACAGGAACATGGGCGTAGTCCTCAAATGCGGCCGAGTTGCGGAGAAGACGCAGATGTGCCCGCGGATGCTCACGTGCAATGTTCCACGTGGAACATCGGTCAAAAACATTGCGGAACAAGTTGGCGCTGGCGCTCGTATGTGTTCCCATCGACCTCTGGCACCCGCTATTCGCCCCCTCCGGCGCGCCCGCGGCCGCAAGGAGAATCCCATGCGCAAGTTTGCGAATCTGGCGTTTGCCTTACCCGTTACCTTCCTTGCTCTCATTCTCGCCGTGCTGCCGGCCTCCGCTCTCCAGCCTGCTCAACAGGCTCCGTCCAAGGGCGATGCCGGCACCCTGGTGATCGTCTTCAAAGACGGGCATCGCCAGACGGTGAAACTGGCGGACGTTCAGCATCTCGAGTTTCCGGGGCCGGTGCCTGCGGGGCTCATTAGCTCGCCTGGACCGTCGCGTCCGCATTTCGTCGGCAAGTGGGAGGTAGGAGAGGGCAATGGCGACAACTTCACCATCACCTTGCGCGATGACGGCAGCGCGCTGCGTTCGCTGGGCGACGAGCACGGCACGTGGCAGTACGTGAACGGCGAAGCGCAGATCCGCTGGAACGACGGATCGAACGACTGCATCCGCAAAGTCGGGGACTGGTACAAGAAGTTTTGGTACAGCGAGAACGAGGCGTTCAACGGCACGCCGGAGAACGTGACCAACGCTCGCAACCTGACGCAGAATCCCAAGGGCGTGGACTGAGGCGGGCTGTTGATCGATCGGTAACCCGGGTGTTTACCGATCGATCACATGGCTGCAATTGCAGGATAAGTTACCTATAATCAATAGTTTATCTGTTGACCAATCGGTTACTAGGCAATTTTGCCCCTCAATTTCGGCGGCCGATCTTCAGGATCCCATGATCGGACCCTGGAACCGGCAGGCCGTTCCGCCATTCGACGCCGGGCAGTCCTTCCAGCGCTGCTTCCGTCGTCCTCGTAGCAAAGGCCATCAGGCTCCCGCCGGGGGCAAGCCGCTGAACGGCTGCGGCACAAGCCTCGGCCATCTTGTCGACGGCGCGCAGGGTGACGGCGTCGAAGACCCGCTGCGGCGGCATCTGCTCGACCCGGCGATCCCAAACCTCGGCCGTCAGCCCCAGGGTACGGACCGCCTCACGCAGGAACGCCGCCTTCTTGCCCTGCGACTCGGCGAGGGTAACTCCAATCTCTGACCGGCAAATGGCAATGGGGATGCCAGGCAGGCCGGCACCAGAACCAAAGTCCAGCAAAGTCTTCACGTTAGCCGGAATCTGCGCGGCGGCGAAAATGCACTCGACAAAGTGCCGCTGGACGATGTCGTCCGGATCGCGCACTGCGGTTAAATTGATGCGAGCATTCCACTTAAGTATTAGCGCAAGGTAGGCTTCCAGCCGTTCCACGGCAAGCCTGTCCAGGGATTCACGGAATTGGTCGAAAGATACGTTCACAAAGGTATCTCCTGCGGCCGCGCCTGTCATCTGGCGAGCTGTCACAGCTTGCTGCAAAAGCCAGAATTCGAGCGTCACCAGGGACCCTCAACGGCTTCTGCCTAACGCAATTTCCGGACACACGCGGCACTACTTAAATCGTGTCCATTCAAAGTAATGCGGTTTTTTGCAAGCTGTGACGCCACGCCCTGAAACAGACTGTGAGTATCCCCGGACCCTGGTTAGTCGGCGACCGACTCACTGATCATGCGGGGCTCCCACACGGCAGCTGCGTCGACAAAAGCCTGGAAGAGACCCTGGGCGGCGCGGTTCTCGGTGTAGGTGCGCTCGGGATGCCACTGGACGCCGATGAGGAACTGGTCACCATGGCCCTCGGCGGCTTCGACGACACCATCGTCCGGCGACCACGCAGCGCGGACCAGGCCGTCGCCGAGGATGCCGACGGCCTGATGGTGGCTGCTGTTGACGGAGAGCGTGCCGCGGGTCCCGAGGCCGAGCAGGCGGCGGAGGCGCGACTTCGCTTCGATCTCGACAAGATGCGCATCGGTGACGGTGCGTCCAGCTTCGTGATTGATGGCGGTGGTGAGGTGCTGGAGCAGGGTTCCGCCGCGCCAGACGTTGAGCGACTGGAAGCCGTAGCAGATGCCGAGCAGCGGCTTGTAGAGATTCGAGGCGTCCTGGAGCAGCAGCTCGTCGACGGCCTCGCGGGCAGGGTCGGCGGGATTGCAGGCAGGGATGGCATCTTCGCCATACTTCTGGGGGTTCAGGTCGGCGGGACTGCCGGGCAGGAGCACACCTTCACACGATGCGACCAGTTGCGCGACGGTGGCGGGGGAAGCGGAGAGCGGCACCTTGACGGCTAAGCCGCCGGCGGCCTCCACCGCCTGGGCGTACTGGGGCCAACTGCGCGCGCTGTACTCGCTATCCTGCGAATTCGGTTCAGGAATCGCGATGCGTGGAACTTTCATGGTTTTCCCGCCTCCTGAGACAGATCGCTGGAACCCTGGTGAACTGCCGTCAACGGCTCCGTGCTGGAAGCGGACTCGACCGGCGGAGCAGAGGTGGAGCCGGGGGACTGCTCGGGTCGCTTGAGCCAGGAGTGCTCATAATACAACTCTTCAATGCGGCGGTGAAGGGTGGCCGTGAGGGCGTCGGATTGTTTCATGGTCATGCCGGTGGTATCGATGGGGTTACCAACCGCCAGAGTGACGGGCACGGGGTGGAAAGCCGAGGAGTGAATAGGCAGCAGCTCCCACGTGCCGATGAGGGCCATGGGGACGAGCGGGAGCTGGGCTTTGATGGCCATGAACGCAGGGCCCTTCATGAACGGTGCCAGATAGCCGGTGGCGGTGCGGCCGCCTTCCGGGAAGATAAAGAGGGGCATGCCGGTCTTGAGGGTTTTGACTGCGCTGATGAGGCTGGCGACGGACGCGCGCGGATCCGAGAGATCGACGCCTACCTGGCCGGAGCGGCGCAGCCACCACCCTATGAAGGGCATTTTCCAGAGGTCGTGGCGCGCAATGATGCGGAACTGGAAGGGGAGCGCGCTGAAGATAGCCGGCGTATCCATGTAGGAAAGGTGGTTGCAGACGTAGACGGCAGGCTGACCGGTGAGACGTTCAGGATGGAGGACGGTGAGCTTCGCTCCGCTGATGGCCATGCCGGCGCGGGCCCATTGCTGGGCGATGCGGTGCTGCCACCGGCCGTCCTTTTCAAAGAGCGAAGCGATCATCGACAGGCTGCCGTAGAAGGCGGTCGCGAACAGGAAAAGCGGGGCGCGCACGCCAAAGCTAAGCCAGGTTTCGCTGGAGGGCAGCGGAGCGGGACGGGGGCCAAGGGGCTTGCCGGACTTCATGAACGGGACGCTCGCTGGGCTTCGAGGATGGGCCGGATCTCTCCGATGAGGTAGACGGACCCAGCAACGACGATGAGGCCGTCGGGAGGGGCTTCGGAAAAGGCGCGATCGAGGGCCTGATGGGCGTTGTCTGCGGCGATGGCTCGGACGCCGGTCTGCCCGGCGGCAGCGGCAAGTTCTTCTGCGGTGGCAGAGCGGGGCGAGGCGACGGGCGTGGTGATGACGGTCGAGAAGATTGGAAAGAGGATTTGGGCCATTTCAGCGAAGGCTTTGTCTTTCATGCAGCCGAAGACGAGGACGAGGTGCAAAGGACAGGGTACCGCGTTCAGAAGGGCGGAAATAGCGGCGCGGAGGGTCCACACACCAGCCGGATTGTGCGCGACGTCGAGCAGGATGCTGGGTTTGCCGGGAAGGTTGAAGCGCTCGAGGCGGCCGGGCCATTGTGTATTGCGTATTCCCTCGGCGATGTGGGCTGGGGTGATTTTGAGACCGTGATGGTTACGTAATTCGACGGCGGCTGCGATGGCGAGCGCGAGGTTGCGGCGCTGGTGCTCTCCGGCGAGAGGTGAATCGACCTGGACGGTTTCGCCGAGGATCTGGAGCGGATAGCGATTACGGAGGAGGATGGATGGGTTTGGATCTCCGAACGCCGGGAGCTGCAGGCTGGGGATGTAATCGGCAGCGTTGACGCCGCACACTTCCAACTCCATGGCGACCTCTCCGATGGCCTGATTTGCTTCAGGATGTTGCGGGAGGGTGATGAGGACGCCGCTGCGGCGGAGGATGCCGGCCTTTTCGTGGGCGATGAGGGTGATGGTGTCGCCGAGCCACTCGGTGTGATCGAGAGAAATGTCGGTGATGACGGAGAGCAGCGGCTCGACGACGTTGGTGGCGTCGAGGCGGCCGCCCATGCCGACTTCGAGGACGGCGACGTCAATGTGGGCCTCGGCAAAAGCCTCAAAAGCGAGCGCGGTGAGCGCTTCAAAGAAGCTGGGCGATGCGGGGAGGCGGCCTTCAACGATGAGGCGATTGGCGCAGTCGTCGACGCGGAAATAGTGGCGGGCAAAATCGTCGTCGGAAATGGGCTGGCCGTCGACGCGGATGCGCTCATTGACGCGGGCGAGATGCGGCGAGGTGTAGAGGCCAGTGCGAACGCCTGCGGCCTGCAGGATCGACGCGAGCGTGGCCGCGGTGGATCCTTTGCCGTTGGTACCGGCGATGAGGATGGAACGGAAGCGGCGCTCGGGATGGCCGAGGGCCTCGACCAGGGTGCGCATCTCTTCGAGGCGGAACTTGCGGCGGGGCTCACCGGGCGCGGCATGGAGTTCGCCGACGCGGGCGTGGAGGCTCGAGAGCGCCGCAGTGTAGGACATGTTTCTAGCGTATAGCGGATAGCGTGAAGCGGGTAGGGGCGGAGGCTGGGGAATGGGACGCGGCGCAGGCGGGTTAAACTCGTTCTGATGAAGTTTGGCAGACAGGATCGAGCGAATTCATGAGCACGCTCTCACCCATCACCGATGCTACTCCCGGGCCGAGCCCCTGGTATCTGCGGCGGCCGGGCTCGCGATGTGTTGAGGGGTTCCGCTGGGAGGAACACAAGAGCGGGATGACGGTGTTGACCGGGCCCCGTGGACCTGTCGCAGCGCTCGGATTTCAAAACTACGCGTCTCCCCTGGACCTAAGCACTCTTCTCATCTGGTTTCAGAGGCCTGGGAAACCAGGCTTGCCCTCCAGGCCGGTGCAGTTTCTGATCGTAAAACCCGCCGATCTAGCCCTTCTCGATTGCGATCTCGACCAACTGGACCTTGCCGAGAAGGACACTTCCATCGTTCTCGGCAGCGCCCCCATCGCTGCATGTTCGCTCGATACCACGCGCGTCGATCAGGAGATCACCGCGGTGTTTCCGTCCCAGTTACACCAAATGGACGAGATTCTTATCCTGTGCTCGTCATCTGCAATCGGCACTGAACCCGGGTGGGCAGGAGATTTGGCTCTGATGATTGCGCAGCCGAAGAACTCGACCTATCGGCTCTATCCGCAGGATTGGTTCAATCAATCGAAGACGGACTTCGGCTATCAGTGGGTGACTCGCGTTGCACGCGATCCGCAGACGGGCCGAATTCACGGCGACGGCATACGCATCGGAGCCTTCATGCTGGACGATTCGCTGCGCAGAGTTGCTGTCGGGTTCGGTCCAACCTAGCCCGGTGTTTCGACATGTTTCACTCACCCTCAGGTACATTGATCGCCGCTGCTAAACTTAAAGAGGCATGATCCTTCCTTTTGTCCGCGAACTACTGGCGGACATGGAACACACTCCCGCATTTGAACAGGCAAGAAGGCACCTTGCGCTTGCTCGTGGGCGTCGTCGTGTGTCTGGACTGACGTCGACGGCGCGGGCGATGTATATTCCGCTGTTTGCGCGGGCTGCGGGCGTGCCCACCGTGGTCATCGTTACTGACAACAAGGCAGCGGACGCGATGCAGCTGGCGCTGCGGTCGGGTTGCGAGCTAACGGGAACGCTTGAGCCGGATCGAGTGCTGCGACTGCCGGCGCATGACGTGCTGCCCTTTGAAAATCTTTCGCCGCATCCGGATATTCAGGAGCAGCGGGCGAAGACGCTATGGAAGATTGCGACGGGCGAGGCTGCGATTGTGGTGGCGCCAGCGGAGGCAGCGGCGATCAAGCTGTTCCCTGCGCCGTTTTATGCGGGGCTGGCGCAGATCCTGCGGCGCGGCGAGGAAGTGGATGTCGACACGCTGCTCCAGCACCTGACGAGCATTGGCTACACGCGCATGGACATTGTGGAGATGCCGGGGCAGTTCACGCGGCGCGGCGGGATTCTGGATGTGTATTCGCCGGAAGCGGACCGGCCGGTGCGGTTTGAGTTTTTTGGCGATGAGATTGAGTCGATCCGGAAATTCGATCCCGAAACGCAGCGTTCGGCGGCGCCTCTGGATGAAGCGCGGCTGCTGCCGCTGACGGAGACGCCGGTGACGGAGCGCTTGCTGGCCAGCGTTCATGCGCGGCTGAGCGGGACGCGCGTCGAGTCGAATGACGATCCGGATCTGGTGGAAGCGGCGATTGCGGCGGGTGGCGTGAGCGTCTTTCCAGGGTGGGAATTTTTCGCAGGCGTGAATGGGGCGACGGGAACGCTGCTGGATCTGTTCCCGCGCAGCACGCTGTTTGTCGAAGAACCGGCGATGGTGCGGAACCAGATCGATCGCTGGTGGAACAAGGTCGAGCAGCGGCACGAGCGGTCGAGCATTGGATCGTTGATCCGGCCGGAAGACATTTACGTGCGGCCGGAATTGCTGCAGGCGCGGTTGCAGTCGCACCCCGGTCTGGACATCGATCAACTGGGCGTGGTGGATGTGCTGGAAGAGGACGCGACCCTCGGGGAGATTGAATTCAATTCGCGGCCGACGCTGCGGTTTCACGGATCGATACCGGCGCTGGTGGAGCAGATTCGCACGCTGATGACGCAGGAAGTGCGGACGCTGCTGGTGGCTCCGAATCAGGGAGAAGTGGAACGGCTGGCGAGCCTCCTGCGGGAGTATGAGCTGCCTTATCGGCTGGGCAGCCGCATCCAGCATGCCGGCAGCGAGAACGTGTACGACGAGTCGAGTTACCTGGCGGGCGACATGCGGACGCCGGTGATTCTGCGCAGCGCGCTGGCGAACGGAGTAAGTTTGCCGGATGCGCGGCTGGTGCTGTTTGGGGCGCAGGATTTCTTCGATGAAGCGGACGTGACGGCACGGCCGGCACCGAAGAAGTCGAAGACAGCGGCGTTTGTTTCAGACTTTCGTGATCTGACGGTGGGCGATTACGTGGTGCATGTGGAGCACGGCATCGCACGCTATCTGGGATTGCGGGAGATTGAGCAGGACGGCGTGTCGCTGGAGTTCATGATTCTGGAGTTCGCGGAGAGCGCGCGGCTCTATATTCCGCTGACACGGCTGGATCTGATCCAGAAATACCGCTCGACGGAGGCGGGGCCGTCGCCGGTGCTGAACCGGCTGGGATCGCAGCAGTGGGCGAAGACGAAGGCGCGCGTGAAGAAGGCCATGGAGGACATGGCAGATGAGTTATTGAAGCTCTACGCGCAGAGGAAGGCGGCGCAGGGACATGCGTTTCCGCCGGACAATGAGTTTCAAAAAGAATTTGAAGACGCGTTCGACTACAACGAGACGGATGACCAGCTGGCGGCGATTGCGGACATCAAGAGGGACATGGAGTCGACGCTGCCGATGGATCGGCTGCTGTGCGGCGATGTGGGATACGGCAAGACGGAAGTGGCGATGCGCGCTGCGTTCAAGGCGGTGCAGGATGGGCGGCAGGTTGCGGTGCTTACGCCGACCACGGTGCTGAGCTTCCAGCATTTCGAGACGTTCAAAACGCGGTTCCGGCAGTTCCCCATCAACGTGGAAATGATTTCGCGCTTCCGCACGCCGAAGGAGCAGAAGCTGATTCTGGAGAATGTTGAGGCGGGCAAGGTCGACATTCTGATTGGTACGCATCGGCTGCTGTCGAAGGATATTCAATTTCAGAATCTGGGCCTGCTGGTGGTGGATGAGGAGCAGCGGTTTGGCGTGCGGCACAAAGAGCGGCTGAAGCAGATGCGGCAGGAGATTGACGTGCTGTCGATGTCAGCGACGCCGATTCCTCGGACGCTGCATATGTCGCTGGTGGGGCTGCGGGACATGAGCGTGATTGAGACGCCGCCGCGGGACCGCATGGCAATTCAGACGGTGGTGGCGAAGTTTGATGAGAAGCTGATTCGCTCGGCGATTGAAGTGGAGCTGGAGCGTGGTGGGCAGATTTATTTCGTCCACAACCGCGTAGAGACGATTTACGAGCTGGCGGCAAAGATTCAGGAACTGGTGCCGATGGCGCGGGTGGTGGTGGGACACGGGCAGATGGGCGAGAGCGATCTGGAAAAGGTGATGCTCTCATTCATGCATCACGAACACGATGTGCTGGTGGCTACGACGATTATTGAGAACGGGCTGGATATTCCGCTCGCGAACACGATGATCGTGAACCGCGCGGACCGGCATGGGCTGAGTGAGCTTTATCAGTTGCGCGGGCGGGTGGGACGGTCGAATCGGCGGGCCTATGCGTATTTGCTGATTCCGCCGGAGCAGGAATTGACCGACGTGGCGCGTCGACGGCTGGCGGCGCTCAAGGAGTTTTCGGACCTGGGTGCGGGCTTCAAGATTGCGGCGCTCGATCTGGAGCTGCGCGGCGCGGGCAATCTGCTGGGCGGGGAGCAGAGCGGGCACATTGAGGCGGTCGGCTTCGAGATGTACACATCGATGCTGGAAGAAGCGGTGAGCAAGCTGAAGGGCGAGGAGAAGGTGGAGCGGCCTTCGGTGCAGCTCTCGCTGGGCATCGCTTTACGTATCGATGAGAGTTACATATCTGAAGAGAATCAGCGGCTGCGCATGTACAAGCGCATCGCCGGCGTGGAGAACGAGCGCGCGCTCGACGAAGTGCGGGCCGAACTGGAAGATCGCTACGGCCCGCTGCCGGTGAGTGT
>DATHQV010000059.1:0-7756 GCA_035482355.1 Acidobacteriaceae bacterium
CTGGCAGATGGCGCATGGACTCTGCATATCGAAATGACCGGTTTCGCCGACGTGCAGCAGTCCATCACGGTTGCGCCCAACGCCGTCGCTGCGCCGGTCGACTTGAAAATGCTGCCGCCCGGCCAGCTCAGGGCAGACGTCGCGTCCAGCACTTCGCCGCCGCCATCGGCACCCGCGCCCGTAGCCCAACCCGCCGCCCAGCCAGCCAAACCCGCCACAGGGCCAGCGCCTCCGCCGCCTGCGGAGTCCGACGAGGATCTTCGCGCGCGCGCGGCCGACGGCCTGCTCATCAACGGCAGCGTGAACAACTCCGCGTCGTCGCCGTTCGCCATGTCGCCGGTCTTCGGCAACAATCGTTCGTCGAGGGGCCTCTACAACGGCGGTCTTGGCGCTGTCCTCAGCAACTCAGCGCTCGATGCCCGCCCGTTTTCAATCACCGGCCTCAACACGCCCAAGCCTGAATTCAGCGACCTCACCATGGTCGCAACCTTCGGCGGTCCGCTCAAAGTTCGTCACCTCATCCAGAATGATCCGCGCGTCTTTGTCGGTTATCAGTGGACACGCGACCACAACGACACGACGGAATCCACCTTCGTCCCCACCGTGCTCGAGCGCGGCGGAAATTTCTCCCAGACCCTGAACGCAAGAGGCCAGCCGATTGAGATTTTCAACCCATCCAATGGCCAGCAATTCACCGACAACACAATTCCCCCCGGCGACATCGTCTCCCAGGCGAAGGCGCTGCTCGCCGAATACCCGCTGCCCAACCTCACCGCTGGATCGCTGTACAACTACCAGGTTCCGCTGCTCAGCGATTCGCATCAGGACGCGCTGCAGTCGCGCGTCGATCAGAGCTTCGGATTCAAAAATCAGATCAACGGCAAATTCGCGTTTCAAAGCACGCGCACCAGCAATCCCAATCTTTTTTCCTTCATCGACACCACCGACATTCTTGGCCTCAACGGCAGCGCGCAGTGGTCGCATCGCATCGGCCAGCACCTGTTCCTCTATCCCAGCTATCAATACAGCCGCATGCGCACGCGGATCACTCCCTGGTTTGAGAATCGCGAAAATCTGTCCGGCCTCGCCGGCATCACCGGCAACGATCAGAATTCTGCAGACTGGGGTCCACCCTCGCTCACCTTCGCAAGCGGCATCGCGCAGCTCTCCGACCAGAACAGCGCCAACACCCGCACCCAGACGAACGGCGTCTCCGTCTCCATGCTGTGGATTCACGGCCGCCACAACGTGACCGTGGGCAGCGATTTCAAGCGCCTCGAATTCAATTACGATTCCGAGCAGAATCCGCGCGGTTCACTCACCTTCACCGGCGCAGCCACCTCGAGTACAGCCGATGGCACAACCGTCGGAGGGTCGGACTTCGCCGATTTTCTCCTCGGCATCCCCGACACCAGCGCCATCGCCTACGGCAATGCGGATAAATATTTCCGCGAATCCGTCTACGACGAATATGTGACGGACGACTGGCGCATCAAGCCTGAATTCACGCTCAACGCCGGCCTGCGCTGGGAATACGGCGCGCCCATCACCGAGCTCTACGGCCGCCTCGTCAATCTTGATGTTGCCGATGGCTTCTCGGCGGTCGCGCCCGTGGTCGGCACCGATCCCGTCGGCTCGCTCACCGGCGAACACCTTCCCACCTCGCTCGTCCGTCCTGACAAATCCGGCGTCGAGCCGCGCATCGGCATCGCGTGGCGTCCCATCGGCGGCTCGTCGCTGGTGGTGCGCGCCGGCTACGGCATTTACTACGACACCTCCGTTTACCCAGGCATCGCCACGCAAATGGCCCAGCAGGCCCCGCTCTCCCGCAGCCTGAGCGTCGAAAACAGCGCGGCCTGTCCGCTCACCCTGGCCTCGCCTTTTAATACGTGCCCGGCGACAACGGCCGATGGCTTCGCCGTCGATCCCAACTTCCGCCTGGGCTACGCTCAAAATTGGCAGCTCAGCGTGCAGCGCGATCTCCCCGGATCGCTGCAGATGAACGTGACCTACCTCGGCACGCGCGGCACGCACGGCATGCAGGAGTTTCTGCCCAACACCGTTCCGCTCGGAGCTACCAATTCCTGCCCCTCCTGCCCCGTTGGCTTCACGTACCTCGCCTCCGGTGGCGATTTATGGCGGGAAGCAGGCCGCGTGCAGTTGCGTCGCCGCTTGCACAACGGCCTCGCTGCAACGGTGCAGTACACGTGGGCGAAATCCATTGACGACGACTCGTCCGTCGGCGGCCTCGGTCCGGCCGCGTCGCAAAGTGCGGCCCCATCCGGCGAATTTGTATCGAGCGCCCCCAGTACCCCCGCCGCGGCCATCGCCCAAAACTGGCTCAATCTCCGAGCGGAGCGCGGCCTCTCGACATTCGACCAGCGTAACCTGCTCAACGTCCAGGCGCAGTACACGTCGGGCATGGGTCTGAAAGGAGGCACGCTGCTCAGCGGCTGGCGCGGCACGCTGGTCAAGGAGTGGACCGTCCTCACCCAGATCACCGCCGGCAGCGGGCTGCCTCAAACGCCTTCGTATCTCGAAGCGGTCCCGGACACCGGGTTCACCGGAACCATCCGTCCCGATCGCACCAGCGCGCCGCTCTACACAGGGACAAAGGGATATTTCCTGAATCAGGCAGCCTACACCGCGCCCGCGTCTGGACAGTGGGGCAACGCGGGCCGCGATTCCATCACCGGACCCGATCAGTTCAGCCTCGATGCCTCGCTGGCGCGGACATTTCGCCTCACCGATAAGCTCAACCTCGATGCGCGCGTCGACTCCACCAACGCCATCAACCGCGTCAATTACTCCGCGTGGAATACGACCATCACGAGCCCGCAGTTCGGCTTGCCCACCTCCGCAAACGGCATGCGCAGCCTGCAAACCACGTTCCGGGTGAGGTTCTAACGCGATGCGCCCCGTCCTATATCGAGCGCTGGCCCTGCTCCTCGCTGTTGCCGCATCTGCCTCAGCGCAGCAGATCGGGCAGAATGCGCCCTCCAGTGCCAGCGCCGTTCCCACGCTCTCCGTCAGTTCGCAATTGGTGATCGAGACCGTATCCGTCAAAGATAAAAGCGGTAAGCCCATCGAAGGCCTCACTGCCAAAGATTTCGACGTGACGGAAAACGGAGTCGCGCAGAAGATTCAATTCTGCGAGCATCAGAATCTTCCCGCGGAAGGCGCCGTCGCTCCCATCGCGCAACCCGCGCCCGCCGATCTCAAGGTCTACTACCATCTCTCCTCCACGCAAATTGCGCCGGAACCCCGCGGCAGCCAGCTCTACAAAGATCGCCGCCTGCTCGCGCTCTACTTCGATATGACCGCGCTGCCGCCTGCGGATCAGGTGCGCGCGCTCACCGCCGCGCAAAACTTTATCCGCGCGCAAATGAAGGCGGACGACCTGGTGTCCATCCTGCGCTACTCCGGCGGCGGCGTCGACGTGCTGCAGGATTTCACCGCCGACCGCACCCGGCTGCTCAGCATTCTCGAAACCATGATTGTGGGCGAGGGTCAGGCTTTCGCCGAAACGGCCGATGATGCCAGCGCCTCCGACACCGGGGCGGCGTTCGGACAGGACGACAGCGAGTTCAACATCTTCAACACCGATCGCCAGCTTGCCGCTCTGCAAACCGCGGCGAAAATGCTGGGCTTGCTCAGCGAGAAAAAGTCACTCGTTTACTTCGCCAGCGGTCTCCGCCTCAACGGGCTCGACAATCAGGCGCAGCTCCACGCGACGATCAACGATGCCATTCGCTCCGGCGTCTCCTTCTGGCCCATCGATGCGCGCGGCCTCGTCGCTGAAGCTCCATTGGGCGATGCGACCAAAGGCTCACAGGGCAACACCGGCATGTATTCCGGCACCGCCGCGCTGGCCATGATGACCAACTTCCAGCAGTCGCAGGACACTCTCTACACGCTCGCCTCCGATACCGGCGGCAAGGCCCTGCTCGATTACAACGACCTCACCCGCGGCATTCAGCAGGCGGAGAATTCCGTCACCAGCTACTACATCATCGGTTACTACACCTCCGACAGCGCGCAGGATGGCAAGTTCCGCCGCATTCACGTTTCACTGCCCGGCAACCCCGACGCCGTGCTCGATTACCGCCAGGGATACTTCGCCGGAAAAGTCTTTGCGAAATTCAACGCGGCCGACAAGGAGCGACAGCTCGAAGACGCGCTCATGCTCAGCGATCCAGTCACGGAGTTGACAATCGCTATGGAAGTCGACTACTTCCAGCTCAACCGCGCGGAATATTTCGTGCCCATCGTCGTCAAGATTCCTGGCCGCGAGCTCGCCCTCGCCCGCAAACGCGGCGCCGAGCACACGCTCATCGATTTCATCGGAGAAATCAAAGACGACTACGGCGGCATGACCGTGACGAATCTCCGCGACAAAGTCGATATCAAGCTGAGTGAGACCACAGCCGACGAGTTATCGAAGCGCCCCATTGAATACGACACCGGGTTCACGCTGCTGCCCGGCAAGTACACCATCAAGTTCCTGGCGCGCGACGACGAAACCGGGAGGATCGGCACCTTCCAAACCAGCTTCGTGATTCCCAACCTCAACAAGGAGGTGCAGCGGCTCCCTATCAGCTCCGTCGTGCTCAGCAGCCAGCGCGTCGATTTGAAAGATGCGATCTACAACGCGCAAAAGAGCAAAGATCAGCAGGCGCAGGAGTCCGTGAACCCGCTGGTGCACGACGGCGCCAAGCTCATTCCCAGCGTCACGCGCGTTTTCAATCGCAATCAGAATCTCTTCGTCTATCTGCAGGCCTACGAACAGGGCGCACCGCAGACGCAGCCACTCCTGGCCTATGTCACGTTTTATCGCGGACCGAAGAAGGCCTTCGAAACGCGGCCCGTGGAGATCACGACGGGCTGGGACAACCACGTCAAAACCATGCCGCTCGCCTTCAACATCCCCATGTCCGGGCTCGATCCAGGAACCTATGACTGCCAGGTCACCGTGCTGAATCCCACTGGCGAGAAGGCGGCCTTCTGGCAGGCGCCGGTTATGCTGTTGCCTTAATTACGCATCGCCCACGCCAAACCATCCGGTTCTCCGCCAACGTTTAAATGCCCGGTAACTTCGAATGTCTTCAAATCCACAATCGCAATGTAATTATCCGGAGAACAGGCAACAAACACCCGATTTCCCACCGGGTCCATCAAAATCCCAGCCGCGCCATGTCCAATCGGGACGCGCTTGATCGGCCTCCGCGATGCCGCGTCGTAAACAACCAGATCGCCGCTCGACAAACTCGTGATCAGCACCCGCTTGCCATCGGGCGTGAACTTCAGCCGGTTCGCGCCGAAGATCTTCGCGTCCACCGTGTCTGTCACTTTTTTCGTGCCAAGGTCGATGATCGAAAGCGTGCCGTCCTGCGCGTTCGCTGTCCACAACGCGCGCCCGTCCGGCGTCACGTCGAATCCCTCATCGCCTTTGCCCACCGGGATAATCGTCTCGGTCCAGTCCGTGCGAACCTGCCCCATGCCCGGCGGGGGTCCCATCGGCGGCAGCGTAACCTTTTCCAGAAATGTGACGGTCCCTGAGCTGACATTCGTCGTATAAATCTGCTGCTGATCCGACGTCACATAAATCATGTGCGTGCGATTCTGCCCGGTGCCCATCACCCAATCCACCTGCGACGTTGCCGGATCGTAGCGCGCAATCACCTTCGCGCCTTCCGCGGTGAACCACAGCTTCCCGCCCACCCACGCCATCCCGTGCGGGCCATTCAGCGCGCCAGTATCGATGTCCGGCAGTGCTTTCTGCGCAACCAAATCAATCACGGAGAGCGCGTGATACCGTCCGCCGCCGTAAATCGAAACGTACGCTGTCTTCCCATCTCCCGAGGCGATCACTTCATGCGGATCCGGTCCCACCGGCGCCGTTGCGATGATCTGCAAAGTCGTCGGATCGACAATGGACAGCGTGTGCGCGCGCTTGGAGAGAGCCAGCAGCGTCCGCGGAGGCGTCGCCTGCGCAACCGCCGCAAGCGCCGCGCAGCACATGGCCGCTGGCACAATCGCACCCACAGCCAGCCGGGAAATCCGGAATTGCATCATGCTCTGTCTCCAGTCTGAACTTCGAACTCTTGAGCGCCACTCACGAATGCACCAGCGACGTGCTGAAACGTTCCCTGAACGCGAATGCAGTTCCGTGTTGCTGATCATAGCGGTCCCGCATCGGCCTGTCGTTTCACCAGCCTGCGGGCCATCCAGCATCGGCCCGCCATTGCCACCGTTACGACCTTGCCAGTAAACTCAATAAGGCCGAGTGAATTTGCTCAAGGGGCAGAGAATCTCGGGCTCGGAACGCTGTTGAGCGCCCGGCCGGCCCGCATCGAACGCCATCGTCGATCGCGGCCAGCCGCCAGGACGGAGCCGTTCCGGAAACACCAAAAGCCGCCCGGCAGCACGGAGAGGTGGCAGAGCCCGGTTGAATGCACCTGACTCGAAATCGGTTTTTGGGTATCCTGCCAAGTTCTCTCGAATCAGATGCTTGACTGGTAAGTTTAGCGGAATCAATCGTTAAGCACCCGCCGAGCAGTTGCCCAGAGTCGCCACGGATCGCCCGAAAGTACCGGAGCAACTGACACCACTACTGCACCCAAAGTCAGAGGGCACCGGCTGACTTGCCCGATGCCCTTTGGCGCTCACACTAGGAGAGAGCGAGTGGATGTATCCTCGCACGGATCGTACGGCGCTGCTATCCTACCTCCGGGTCAACTTGAATCGTGCGACTGGATGCCCCGTCCTCGCACAGAATTGACCGCTGACACATCGACTCACTGCTTTGGCAAATACATTCCAGGCACCGGCTTGCCCGGCTTGCATGGTCCAGAGATTCCGTCAGCGGCCTCGCTGACACGGAACAGACGATGCTCCCATTGCTCCCGCGTCGGTTGTTCACTCTCTTCGATCTTCGAGGCTTCCCAAACCTCAGTCACGTAACACTCGTACGCATCCGGTCCGGGCGGATCGGGGGCGGGTGTCTCATGCCACTTCACAGTGCGTGCGTCTTCGAGACGTATCTTCTCCGGTATCGCGTGCGAATTGATCGCTGAAAGAGCAATCCGGAGAAATCCCGTGTCTGCGCTCACCCGCTCGGCTTCGTCGATCAACTCGCACAGCTTGTCACGAAAGAGTCTGCGTCTTGTTTCCTCATCCATCATGCCGTCACCTCATCTCCAGCTTAGGGTGGCCCGCAATCGAGCACAATCGCCCTGTGGCGCGTCGGCGGCCAACAGGTGAGGGCTAGCCCTAGCTGCACTTGACACGCTGCCCAGATAGGCGTAAAAGACCAAGGGCAAGTTTCCTGTTGACTCCTGCCCTCGAATTTGAGAATATTGAAAGATAACCCGCAACGGACACGGCATCCGATGCGGCAAAGTGCACTGCCAACCGCTCGGTATCGAATCGGGCGAATGATGAGATTGGCAGTAATGCACCCGGCGCGATCCCGGGATGCTCGGAAGCCACTCCGAGTGATGAGCAGCCCCGCTCCAAGAGGGAACCAAATGGGCAATTTGATAGCACCAGAACTGCGCCAGCAGTGTGCGCCGTTCTGCGTGCAAGAGAGGAGGTTCCTGTGGACCTCAGTGGTAGTCCTGTCGAATTTGTGCCTGACGTGGTGCGGCGCGCGTGAGCGCACCCCGTCGAAACCATAATGCCTTTTGGGCACTTCACGAGCAGGGTACCTACGCGGTACCTGATGCATTCCCTTTGGAGCAGATAGACCCTCGCG
>DATHQV010000060.1:0-37652 GCA_035482355.1 Acidobacteriaceae bacterium
GAGAACTCGTGCTGGGACGACGCCCTGAAGTATCGCCTCACCTACGCCCCGGTCCATTTTGCCGCACTGTATAAATTCGTCGATGGCAACGGCGGCTGCTACTCGGCCGCTGCGGCCGCAGGGAATTCCTGGTCTGGCACCAACTGCACGCCGGAACAGGCGCACAACGATGCCTACGGCTTCAATCTCGGCGCGGGCTACCACAAGCTCTCCGCAGACGTGGTCTACCAGCATTACAACCAGGCGATCAGCGTCCTGAATCCTTTGCTGGGGCCGCAAAGTCTGAGTGCGGCGGGGCAGTATCAGTCCACCACCGACAGCATCGATACGACCCCCATTACTGGGTCGAATGTGATCAGTACGACCAACACCGTTTACGGCATCGTGACTGACAACAATGCGGTGATGCTGACTGCCAAAAATACCTGGGACCGTTTCAAGTACTATGCCGGCTACGAATACATCTGGCAGAACAATCCGGCGCGCCCGTTGGGCGTTGGCGCCTCGGATCAGGGCGGATATCTCATGAGCGGAGTCGAAGACAACAATCTTGATTCTGAAAAAATCGTGCAGATCTGGTGGACAGGCGTGAAGTACGCGTACGACAAGAAGACCGACATCACGTTCGCCTGGTATGGGCAACTGCAGAACGACTTCCGCTCGCCGAAGACCTGCACCGTCGCAGCCGGCTTCCGCAGTTCCTGCGCGGGGTCGCTCGACGAGGGGTCGCTCTACACCGATCATCACTTCACCAGGCGTTTCGACGGTTTTGCCGGACTAGCCTATTCCTTCGTGACCGGCGGTTTGGCCATCGCCATTCCTCATGGCCCCGGCGTCCCCTATCTCCACAACAACAACTTTGCTCCGACAGTCGGCGGCCGGTTCAGCTTCTGATCGTTTCCGGGGGCAGGCTCACAAGGGCAGTTGGAGGGTTTTCATCCTCCGACTGCCCATGTGTTTTGAGCAGGTTCGCGACGGTTGGGGGCCAAAATGCGTAAAAAGTACGCACCAGAGCGCGAAAATTGCTGATTGGGCATGTATTCGAATTGTCTTAAGTTGCTGATACGGAGATGTTTAAAGGAATGAGACAATTGGTCCTGCGGGTGCAAGGGTAGTAGGCGACGAGGGTGTGCGGGCGCGCGAGAGTGCGGTGCATTCCCACAAAAGAGCAGGACGGAGCTGAACCCATGAATCGACTTTCAGGATATGCAACCGTAACGGCCATCGCGGCCTTTGCATTGGTTCTGACCACAGGTTGCACAACGAAGAACTACGTTCGCAGCCAGACCGAGCCGGTGGTGCAGAAGACGAACGAGCTGGACGACGCGACGGCCGCCAACAACCGCGCCCTCCAGGATACCGATCAGCGGGCGCAGTCAGGCATCCAGCAGGCGCAAAACTCAGCGAATGCGGCGCAGCAATCGGCGAATAACGCGAACCAGGCGGCAAACAATGCGACCCAGGCGGGTCAGGATGCGGTGAACCGCGCGGATTCGCTCTCGGGCGTAATCGCTAACCTCGACAACTACCAACAGGTGGGCGACGTTGCCGTGACGTTCGGATTCAATCAGGCCGTGCTCACCAAGGCGGACAAGGAACAGCTCGACGAGTTTGGCGGACAACTGAACGGGCAGAAGAGCTACATCCTCGAAGTGACCGGCGGCGCGGATATCGTAGGGTCGAAAGATTACAACTACCAGCTCAGCGACAAGCGCGCGATGGCGGTCGTGCAGTATCTGGCGTCGAAGTACAACGTACCCGCGCACAAGTTCTATCTGGTGGGCCTGGGTAAAGACGTCCAGGTGGCGCCGGAAAACACGAAGGCCGGGCGCGCGAAGAATCGTCGCGTGGAAGTGCAGCTGCTGAGCAATGCCGGTGCGAACCAGGCTCCGACCACGACGGGCAGCCTCGCACAGCCGGTGACGGCTACGCCTTCGGGGCAGTAAACGGATCTGAACTGGCGGTTATTCTCCTGGGGCGTGTGCAGCGATGCACGCGCCCTTTGTTTTGGGGGCTCGGATGGCTATGGGCGGGGGTGCGCGACGCCGAGCAGGGTAAAGCTGCCTGCGCGGGGGTAGAGGCGCATGCTCCAGCAGACAGGCGCGAGCAGCGCGGCGAAGAGACCGTTGCCCTTGGTCAGGATATTCGGTGCTTTTGTGGGGGCGGAGGATTGCGGTGCCGGGGCGTTCCCGCGCAGCACACGCCGCAGACGCCATTTCAGGTGGCCGCCGATGTCGGTGACCTGCAGCGGCTTGCGCTGCACACCGATGACGTCAAAGCCCGCCCGTTGCAGGCAAGCCTCCAGAGCTGCCGGCGTCCACAAGGTGAGATGGTGCGGAGGCGAATCCGCATAGTCATCGAAGAGGCGGGGCCAGCGCTCGTAACAGGGAACCGAGATAGCAAGTCGCCCGCCGGGCTGGATAAATCTACGGAGAGAGCGCAACGCTTCCACGGGATCGGCCAGATGCTCGAGCACCTCGAACAGGGTCACCAGGTCAAACCGCTCCCCGAGGTTGAGTTGGTTCGCATCGCCGACATGCAGGCCGGTCAGGCCGAGGCTCTCTCGCGCACTTTCAATGTTCTGTTGATTGAAATCGCATCCGCCCACTCTGCGTCCTGACCGCATGGCCCAGTAGAGAAACTCTCCAGTGCCGCAGCCGACATCGAAAACGCTTTTGCCAGGGAGAGCGAGGGCTTGGACCGATGCCCAATACTTGATCCGGTTGGGCTTCTTCCGCGTGTAGAGATCGGACTGCCTGTACCAGGATTCGGTACCCGCTACCATGGGGTCGCTGAATCGCAAGCCACATGCCGAGCAGAGACGCATCGTGTATCCGTTGATCTGAGACAAGGGCCGGGACAGGGTGGAATCGCAGGCGGGGCAATTCATCGATGGCTCATCCTTTGGAACCGGGGCTGCGAGCTGTTTGGACCCGAGTGACAGTTGCGTTGGCCCTCTGCGATCGACGGGAGTAGCGGACTTGACGGGGCTTGGATGACGGGCGCAATCTGCGGATTCTCTCTAACGCAAGTATATCTGGCCACATCGGCCAACTATGGGGACGGGACGAATCAAGATTGCCGGATGTGCGACTCGCGCACATCGTTCGCCGTATAGAGGCGGATGAAGGGTGCACCCTGGCAGGCGGCTTCGAGCGCAGCGCGGCCTTGTGCCTCTTCGCGCTCGACCAGGCAGATGGCAGCGATCACGTTCATCCCAGCTTCGCGCGCAGCTTCGATGGCGGTGATGGTGGAAGCGCCGGTGGTGCAGACGTCGTCGACTATGAGAACGGGCGCATCCTTCTCGAGAAAGCCCTCAATGCGGCGGCCAGTCCCGTGCGTCTTCTCCGCTTTGCGGACGAGGAAGCCGTGGATGAGCGGCGCGCCGGGATGGTCGTGCGCGCGCCATGCGCTGGCGATCGATACAGCGGAAACGACGGGATCAGCCCCCATTGTCAGTCCGCCGACAGCAGCCGGGTGAAGATTGTTTTCGCGGAGCACGTCGAGAATCGCGAGGCCCGTGAGCCGCGCGCCTTCCGCGTGGAGCGTGGTGGTGCGACAGTCGATATAGTAATCGCTCTTTGCGCCAGAGGAAAGGGTGAAGTTGCCCAGGCGAAAGGATGTGCGCGCGAGCAGATCGAGGAGCTGGGCGCGTGGGTTCAGGTTCGTGTCAGTCATCTCGGCTAGTTTAACGGGTCGCGGCGCCAGAGGCGGAGCGCGGGATACAGCTATTTCTTCGGCTGAAACGGCGCAGGTTTCAGCGCGCCGATCGCCGCGGTGAGCGTGTTCATCGTGTCAGCGTCGAGGAGGTAAAGCGAAGGACCGTCGTCGCGTTTGGCCAGAGCGCCGCCGTCTTTGGTCCGCTGGAAATGGACTTTCACCGCCGTGCCGTCGAATGCGACAACGGTCAGATCGGTGTCGGGGTGAGCGAATCCAGTGGTGGCAAAGCTGGTGGCGGCCACGCTGCGCAGCACGTTGATGAGCGCCTGGACGCTGCTGCCGTCCATCGGCTTGCCGTTTTCGTACCAGTCCGTATTGGAGCGGACCAGCGCGACCGTGGTTGCCGGCGAGTGGTAGTCGATGTTGAGCGGCGTGCTCACGCCAATGTCGAAGAGCCTCTTTTCGCGCAGGTCGTCGAGGCTCTGAATCAGCGCAGCGTCGATGGAGGGATCGAGCTTGCAGGCGCCGGGATACACGCTGGCCTTTGCGTAGAACTCGCCAGTGCTGGATTTGTGAACGTCGAGCGTATCGACTTCGGTGTGGGTGCCGCTGCCTGCCGTGAGCTTGATGACTTCGAGGGGCGGAGCCGTCGCGAACGCGTCGGCAGCTTCGGCGGGCGCGACGGAAGAATCGAATTTCGCCGCGGTCAGCGTGTGCAGCAGGTTATCGACCTTGTTGGCGGCCGTGGGATAGACGGCGGGCTTTTCGATTTGCCAACCGGAGTGCTTGCGGTCGATGGAGACAACCTTGCTTCCATGGTCGAGCTCGATGTTGCTCACGAATTTTTCGGCGAAGGGCAGCACACGCTTGTCGCGCAGGTCGTCGACCGGTTTGTTGAACGTCTCTTCCATGAAATACGGGATGGTGTAGACATGCGTGTCGCCGGGAACCATGGCATAGGCGCCGGTGCCTGTCGGGGTGCGGTCGCCAAGAATCAATTCGGCTTTCTCATTGTTCCGCTCGTTGATGTCGAGGGTGAGCGAAGGATGATCGAGGCCGTAGCGATTGAGGTTGGCGGCGTGGTCTTCGACGATTTCCTGGGTGCGGATGTGGGCGAGGTCGTTCAGGATATGCGCCACGGAGGCGGTGTCGGCAGGAGTGTCGATAGGCGTTACGATCTGCCAGCGGCCCGGCTGTGTGGAAATGAGCGTGATCGGCGCGTTGCCCTTTTCCGTAAGCGTGAGCCCGGAAACGTTGCCGGGGTTAACGGTGAGCGGGAAGGGAAGATCCGGCTCCGCGTCCTTCTTTGGTTTAACGGGCAGATGATGCTGCGACCAGTAAAGGAGCCCGCCGAGAGCGGCGAGAACCGCAACAGCTGCCAGTAGACCGCGGAATTTCATAGACGACCTTGCGCGTGCGGGATCAGGACGCTATCTCCTCTTCCACCAGACGACAATGCCGGCAATGATCACGATCAGCGGCAGGATGAACTGGCTGACGAGGCGCACCATGATCAGCTGCGATTGGTTCATATTGAGCCGGCGATCGTCGGGAGATTTGGGACGGATGGAGATGAGGTCTTCGTCCGAGCAGAGCCAGTTGATGGTGTTGGCAGCCAGATCGCTGTTGCCGTTGAAACGGAGCCCGCCATTCGATGCCCAAAGGGAGCTGCCGAAGACGACAAAACGGCCCGGTGTTTTGGGATTGCCCGTATCCAGAGAGCCGGCCGCAGCGAGAACGAACGGACCTCTCTTATTGTTGGGATCCTTGATGTCGACCCTCGGGGAACTGAGATTCGTGGCGGCCAGGCTAGCGGCGGACGAGCTGAAGAGCTGATCGACGCCTGAGTTGCTGTTGGCGGCGAGGGTGAGCGAGCGCGTGAGGGGGAAAGCGGTCGCGACTCCGTGCATACCGGCGACGATGGGCTGGGTTTCGCTGTAGCTGGTTACCAGCGGCTCCTGGGGTCCGAGGCCGGCCGACTGGCTGACGGGGTTCAGGTCGAGGACGAGGTCCTTATCGGGAGTCACACCCCAGCCGGTCAGCACTGCGTCAAGCGCATCGTTGTCGCCGATCGGGGAATCGCCAAGCTTCAGCGGCGGATCCAGCATGAACACCGCTCGTCCGCCGTTCGCAACGTAGGTCTTGAGCGCGTCAACTTCGGGCTGCAGGTAATCGTGCTTTGGTCCGGAAACGACGACCGCGGTGCATTCCGCGGGAACGCTGGCCGCACTTACAAGGTCGAGGCTCTGCGTTTCGTAGCTGTCGGATCCGAGTAGAACTTTCAGTTGCGAGAGGCCGTTGCGGGAAGGATCGTCGATCTGATGTTCGCCGCTGCCGGTGACGAAGCAGACGGTGTGGGCGCTGGATTTGATATCGCGGATCAGGGCGCCGGTAATGCCTTCTTCGCTGATGCTGACCGCCCTTGTGGTGCGATCTCCGATCGTGACGGTTGCCGCCGGAACCTCCGTGATGTTGTCGGCGCGGCCGATCTCAGGATCCTTGACGGGGTCGACATAATCCACGCGGATCTTCGACGAGAGCGCTGCATATTGATCGAGCAGGTCGCGTCCCTGGCTGAAGCGCGTGGTCTGGTTGAAATAGGTGATGGTCGCGTCCTGTTGCAGACCGTCGACAAGCTTCTTCGTCTCGCTGGAGAGGCTGTAACGCTTATTCGCCGTCGCGTCGTACGTCTTGTTGTATCGCCTGGCGAGAAAATTGGCGACCACCACCACGGCGAGAACCACCAGAATGTAGGTGGTCGCATACGCCGCGTATTTGGTCTGCCTCGCCTTGAGCCACTTGCTTGCCATCAGGAACTAAGACCTCCAGCGCAAAGATTCCATCGAGCGAGCGGTGAAGAAGAGGCCAAGGAAGATGACGCTCAGGTAGTAGAGCGTGTCTTTGGTCTCGATCACCCCGCGGGCGAAGGACTCAGAGTGAGGAACAACCGATATGTACGACAGGACCTGGGCCCAGGAGTTGGTGCTGAAGGCGCCGACCCAGGAAAAGAGCCAGAGGAGCAGGCAGGCAGCGAAAGTACAGCCGCCGGCGATGATCTGATTCTTGGTGAGCGTGGAGATGAAGGTGCCGATAGCCAGCAGCGCCCCGACCTGCAACACAACGCCGAGATACGCGACGGCCATCGTCTTCACATCAGGATGACCGTAGCGGAACAGAAAGGCGAAATTGAGTCCGGTGAAGAGCAGCAGCCAGCAGTAGAGCATAAGGGCCGCCAGCCACTTGCCGACGATGATTTCCAGATCGCGCACCGGCGAGGTGGCCAGAAGCTCGATGGTGCCGTTCCGCTTCTCTTCCGCGAAGAGGCGCATGCTGATCAGCGGGACGAAGAAGATTTCAAGGAAGCCGGTGTTGCCGATCAGAGGACGAATAATCTCCTCGTTGATATTCATCGGCTGCGTGGAGCCCGTCATCTGCAATTCCATGCTGACTTCGAGGAAGGCGCTGATGAAGGTCCAGAAATAGTAGCCGAAGACGAGGGCGAACATAGTCAGCAGCAGCCACGCAATGGGTGACGAGAAATAACTGTTGAGTTCGCGGCGGCAGATGATCCAGACATTTTTCATGCCTGAGCCTCCGGGGGCTCGGGTTCAGACGCGATGGGTTCGGGCGGCGGCGCAGCGGGCGTGCCAGTGAGCTGTAGGAAGATTTCCTCAAGGCTGACGGCGGCAGTGCGAAGCTCGTTCAGATCCCATCCGGCGTTGACAATGGAGCGGGCCAGATCGCCGCGGACGAATTGCCCCTTGCCGGTTTCAATCTCGAAGACCGCACCGCGGTCGAACTGTTCCTTGATCAGGACGCGGCTCACTCCCGCGGATTGCTGAAGCCTCTGCTGCACCAGCTGCGGATGAAAATCGCCGGTGCGTGCGCCGATTTCGACGAGCACCGACTCTGCGCCGCGAGCGCGCGCCTGCAGGTTGTGCACGGAGTCTGTCGCCACCAGCTTGCCCTTGTTGATGATGAGCACCTGCTCGCACGTCTGCTCGACCTCCGGCAGGATGTGGGTGCTGAGGATGATGGTGTGGTCTCCGGCGAAGGAGCGGATCAGTTCGCGCGCCTCGTTGATTTGGCGCGGATCGAGACCGGAAGTGGGTTCGTCGAGAATCAGAACATCGGGATTGTGGATGATGGCCTGGGCCAGTCCGACCCGCTGCCGGTACCCCTTGGAGAGCTTGCCGAGCAGCTTGTTTTTGACGTCGCCGATGGCGCAGCGATCGAGAACGTAGGCGACCCGCTTTTCAAGCTCCGCGCCGGCCAGGCCTTTGAGGCGGCCAACGAAGCGGAGATAATCGATCGTCTCCATTTCAAGGTAGAGCGGCGGCGCTTCCGGCAAATAGCCGATGTGGCGGCGGACTTCAAGCGGCTGTTCGAGCACATCGAACCCGGCAACGCTGGCGGTTCCCGCGGAAGGCGGGAAAAAGCACGTCAGCATGCGCATGGTTGTAGTCTTCCCGGCGCCATTCGGGCCGAGAAAACCAACGATTTGGCCTTTCGCGACGGAAAAGGAAATGCGATCGACGGCGGTGTTGCGAGCGTATCGCTTGGTGAGGTCAGTGACTGTAATCATGCTGGACTTATTTGTGCTGCACCCAATAGATCATGCTAGAACAGTGGGGCTTCGTTGTGTCAATGCGTCGAAGGGGTGAGTAGAATGTTCTTCACTCACCCGTGTCAATCTGTGCCCGCTGCAGCTTGTCGGAGTAGTCCACATACACCGACTTCCACGTGGTGTAGAAATCGAGCGCGCCGGTGCCGCCTTCGCGATGGCCGTTGCCCGTTTGTTTCACACCGCCGAAGGGAAGATGGACCTCAGCGCCGATGGTGGGCGCGTTGATGTAGGTGATGCCGGCTTCGAGATCGCGCATGGCGCGGAACGCGCGGTTCACGTCGCGTGAGTAGAGCGCAGTCGAAAGACCGTATGAGATGTTGTTGGCGATGGCCAGCGCTTCGTCGAAGCTGCCACACTCGAGAATGCTGACCACCGGGCCAAAAACTTCTTCCTGAGCGATGCGCATCCCAGGCTTCACTTTGGCGACAACCGTCGGCGCGAAGAAATGTCCCTTCGCGTACGCGCCCTTCGTCAGCGGTTTTCCGCCAGTCATCAGCTTGGCGCCTTCGTGCTTCGCGATCTCGCAGTAGCGAATTGATGTCTCGATCTGCTGGCGATTGATCTGCGGGCCCATCTGCATGGATTCATCAAGACCGTCGCCGACTCGCAGGTCTTCAGCGCGATCGACCAGCTTCCTGGTGAACTCCTTCACAACGTCGTGGTGAACAATAATCCGGCTTGTCGCCGTGCAGCGTTGGCCCGTGGTGCCAAACGCTCCCCAAAGCGCGCCGTCCAGCGCCAGATCGAGGTTCGCGTCTTCCATCACGATCATCGCGTTCTTGCCGCCCATCTCCAGAGAGCAGGGTTTGAAGTGGCCAGCGGCGGTTTGTCCCACGATGCGGCCCACTTCCGAGCTGCCGGTGAATGAAATAGCGCGAACCAGCGGGTGCTCGACCAGCGGCGCTCCGGCTTCCGGACCAAAACCGGTAACGATGTTGACCACTCCCGGCGGAAGTCCAGCGTCCATCAGCGTTTGAACGAGGTTATAGGTAGAGAGCGGCGTATCTTCCGCAGGCTTGATGACGCAGGTGTTGCCGCAGACCAGAGCCGGGAAAAGCTTCCACGACGGAATGGCCATGGGAAAATTCCACGGCGCGATCATGCCGCATACGCCCACCGGCATGCGCACAGACATGGCGAATTTATTCTGCAATTCGGACGGCGTGGTTTGCCCGAACAGGCGGCGGCCTTCGCCTGCCATGTAGTAGGCGGTGTCGATGGCTTCCTGCACGTCGCCGCGCGTCTCCGCCAGCACTTTGCCCATTTCGCGCGTCATCTCCTGCGCGTACTGCTCCTTGCGCTCCAGCAGGATTTCGCCGGTGCGGTAGAGGATCTCGGCCCGCTTGGGTGCCGGGGTCAGACGCCACGTCTTCCAGGCTTCGGCAGCGGCCCTCACGGCAGCATCAATATCGGCGGCGCCGGATGCCTGGAATACGCCGACGACATCGTCATGGCGGGCCGGGTTAATGTTCTGAAAAGTTTTGCCGGTACGAGCGGCAACAAACTTGCCGCCGATGAGATTGAGATACACCTTAGTTGTCACGCGGGGACTCTCCTGAGGACGCAAACACCTCAGGATAACGGAAATGGCGGGTATGCGGACAGCGCGTTACCTCCAGCGAAAATCAGTTTTCTTTCCCATTGACAGTTTAGGGGAGGGAGGCGTACGTTCTTCCATAAGATGATTAGGGAAAAACAGGAAGAACCGGGTGAACTGATTCAGGGGACGCTGGAGATGTTGGTGCTCAAGGCACTGGCGCGGGGTCCGCTGCATGGATATGGCGTGGTGGAGTGGATTCACCAAACCTCGCAGCAGGTGTTGAAGGTGGAAGAAGGCGCGTTGTATCCGGCGCTGCACCGGTTGGAGCTGCGCGGGTTGCTGAAGGCCGAGTGGGGCGCCTCAGAAAACAATCGGCGCGCGAAGTTTTATCAACTGACCGCCGAAGGAAAGAAGCGGTTGGAAGCGGAGTCGCAGCGTTGGGCGCGGCTCACGGCCGCAGTCGCGTTTGTAATGCAGGCCTCGTAGCGAAATGAGCAGGAGGAACGGCGCATGAACGGCAATCTGCATGAATTCTTGCTGCGTATGAAGGGGCTGGGCCGCAGGCAGCGCATGGATCGTGAGATGGCAGAGGAACTGTCGTTTCACGAGGAGATGCTGCGCGCGAAGCTGCTGCGCGAAGGCATGGCGCCCGAAGATGTAGACGCGGCGGCGCGCCGGCAGTTTGGTAATGCGCGGCGCTGGCAGGAGCGCCTGCGTGAGCTGTGGCAATTCCGCGGCGTCGAGAATTTTGCGCGCGATCTGCGCTATGCTGCGCGCGCGCTGCGCAGGTCGCCAGGGTTTACCACGGTGGCGTTGCTGACCCTCGCGCTGGGCGTGGGCGCGAACACCACCGTTTTCTCCATGATTGATGGCCTGCTTCTGCGGCCGCTGGATGTGCCGCACAGCGATCGGCTCGCGGTGCTGTCGATCAAGTTGCGCGGGCCGATCCCGAATTACACGTTTTCGGAGCCGATGTTCCGCAGCCTGGAGCGCCGGCATGATGCTTTCGCTCAGGTGTTTGCCTCGAGCCATGCGCAGCTGCAGGTCCGCGGAGCGGATGGGAATCAGGAAATTACCGGGCAATATGTGAGTGCAGATTTTTTCTCCGCGCTGGAAACGGCGCCGCTGCTGGGGCGAACCCTAACCCCGGAAGACGATCGCAAGGGAGGTAATCCCGCTGGGTTTGCAGTCGTGATCAGCGAGCCATTCTGGCAAAGCTGGTTTGGGCGAGCGCCGGATGTCGTGGGGCGCAAGCTGACTCTGAACAACACCCTCTTCACCGTTGTTGGTGTGATGCCTAAACGGTTTATAGGAACCGATCCGATGCAAAGGCCGGCACTGTATGTGCCGCTGGCGACGGAGCGCGTTCTGAATGGCGAGCGCAACATGACCGACTTTGGCTTTCACGCCTGGTGGCTGGAGGTGATGGGACGGCTGCAGCCGGGCGTCACGACGGAGCAGGCGAGCGCGTCGCTGGGGGCAAGCACCCACGCTGTGCTGGAGGAGAGTGTCCCGGATGCAGGGTGGATCAAGACACAGGAGACCCATCACATTCAATACATGGCGGAGCCGGGCGCGAAAGGGTTCACCTACGCGCGGATGGCGTTCCGCAAGCCGCTGGTTGCAGTTCTGGCATTGTGCGGAGGCATTCTGCTGCTGGCGTGCCTGAACCTCGCGAGCTTGCTGATGGCACGGGGAGCCGCACGGGAGCGCGAGCTGGCCACGCGGTTAGCGATGGGCGCGACAAAGCGCAGGCTGACGCAGCAACTGCTCACGGAGAGCCTGTTGATCGCGGTAACGGGCACTGCCATCGGCCTCGCAATTGCGCCGCTGGTGGCTCAGGCCCTGGCCGCGCTGCTGCTGGGCGGACAGCGGGATGCCTATTTGGATACGTCGCTGGACATACGCGTCTTCGCGTTTGCCGCCGCGGCGTCAGTGCTGGTAACGGTGCTGATTGGGTTGGTGCCCGCGCTGCAGGCCACATCGAGCAGCCTGAACGAGCAAATCAAGAGTGGGAGCCATGCGACCCAGGCCCACGAGCGCAAGCGCTGGCTGCCGCGCGTGCTCATGTCGTTCGAGGTGGCGCTGGCGCTGATGCTGGTGGTGGGCGCGGGCCTGTTGGCTGCCAGTTTGGTGCGGCTCTACGGGTCGGGTGCAGGCTTCGATGCGCGCGGCGTGCAGAACATCGCGTTCAGCATGGATCACGAAAAGATGGACGCCGATGCGCTGATGCGGTTCTATCGCACCGTGAGCGACGGTCTGAGCCAGTTACCGGGGGTACGGGCGGTAAGCTTCGCGCGCATGATTCCCCTGACCCAGGAAGTGTGGGATCAGGATATGGCTGCGCCCGGCAAGCCCTCGCATGATATCGACCTGAACAGCGTGGCGCCCAATTATTTTTCCGCGATGAGGATTCCCCTCGTGGAGGGCCGCGATTTTAGGTGGAGTGACTCGCCGACGGCCGACAAAAAGATCATTCTGAATCAAGCCTCAGCCAAACTGCTGTTCCCGGGCGAGGATCCGCTGGGGCGGTTGGTGAAGGTCACCGACGACGAGAAGAAGGCAACGTATATCGTCGTGGGCGTGGCGGGGGACGTGAAATACGAGTCTATGCGCGAACCGGCCCCGGCAGCGGCCTACTTCGCCATGTCCCAGGATGATGGCAAATCGCCTTCGTACTCCGCGGTGGTGCGCATGGATGGACCGGCAGGTCCGTTGGCTGGAGCCGTGCGGGAATTGGTGAAGCGCACTGCGCCGGGCGTGCCAGCGCCGGTGGTTACCTCGATGCAGACGATTATGAACGATTCGCTAAGCGCGGAGCGGCTCATGGCGTTGCTCTCCGTCTTCTTTGCGGCATGCGCGTTGCTGGTTACGGCGATTGGCCTCTACGGAACGCTGGCCTACGCGACAGCGCGGCGCACCAGCGAGATTGGCATTCGCATGGCGCTGGGCGCGCGCCGGGCGCAGGTGGTCGGCATGGTGTGCGGACAGAATGCCACCGTAGCGCTGAGCGGTACGGTCGCGGGACTGGTCGCAGCGCTGCTGGCGTCGCGCGCCCTGGCCAGCTTCCTGTACGGGACGTCGGTCCGCGATCCGCTGGTGCTGGGCGGAGCCATCGTCGCGTTGGCGCTCATTGCAACCGCGGCCTCGCTGCTGCCGGCGCTGCGTGCGGCGCGCATCGATCCCATGGCTGCCATTCGCTGCGAATGATTCCGCGCTCGCAAGTTATGTTTGCGCGAGCGCGATGTGTTTCTGCTCCAGCAGATGCCGCACGCGCCGCGCAATCTCATCGCGGGTGACACGCACGGCTGCGATGTCCTGCCCTTTGGGATCGGGCAGCGGCCAGTCTTCGCGCTCGAGACCGGGAATGTACGGGCACTCGTCGCCACAGCCCATAGTGATGAGCATCTGCGCCGTAGTAGCGAGTTCCGGGGTCAGCTTCTGCGGCGTGGCGCCAGAGAGATCGATCCCTGCCTCGCGCATCGCGTCGACCACCACGGGATGCACATGAACAGCAGGCTGCGTCCCCGCCGAAATGGCGTGCGCCTGCGCCGGGTCAGCCATTTGATTGAAGAAGGCCGCCGACATTTGCGACCGTCCGGCATTGTGCACGCACGCGAAGATCACTTTGAACATCTTCTCTCTCCCTCGCGATGCGTCAGGCGCAGCAGGTTGGTCCGCAACAGGCTTTTGCCTGCGGCTTGAGTGCGTACACCTTCACGCTGGCCGCTGCCGCGTTGATGTCGTACGCGGAAAGCAGGGTACGCAGGTCGTCGTGCAGATGCGTCTCGCCCGGCGCGCCGCAGCACTTACTGCCGGCAATGGAGGGCGGGGAACTCGGCGCGGTAGCCATCGCCGGCGAGCAACAGCCGGACTGGTTCTCGACTCTGGAGTAGGCGTTCAGGTCGGAGCCGCTGTCGACGACCTCGACGTGCTGGAAGCCAGCGTCGACCAGGCCGTTGCGGTAGTCGTCCACGCGAATGGCCCCGGCAACGCAACCGCACCACGCGTCGGCGCTGGCGGCGATCTCCTGTGGCAATTCGGCTTTCAGCGCAATGTCGCTGGCGGCGAGGCGTCCGCCCGGCTTGAGCACGCGGAAAATTTCGCGAAAGACGGCAATCTTGTCGGGAGAGAGGTTGATGACACAGTTGCTGATCACGCAGTCGACGGAAGCGTCGGGCAGGGGCAGATGATCGATGGCCGCCAGGTGAAATTCCACATTCGTGTAGCCGCCCTTGCGCGCATTCTCGCGGGCGCGCTCGATCATCTCCGGCGTCATGTCGATCCCGATGGCGCGGCCATTGGGGCCGACCTTCTGCGCAGCCAGGAACACATCGAGCCCTCCGCCCGAGCCGAGATCGACGACCACTTCGCCGGGCCGCAGATGCGCGGTCGCCGTGGGATTGCCGCACGAAAGGCCCATATTGGCGTTGGCGGGGATGGATGTGAGTTCCTCCGGCGTATAGCCAAAGGCCTCCGCCACCGCCCGTACGCCGGCATGATCACTGGAGAGCGTGCTGGCCGCAACCGCCCCGTATTTGGATTTCACCGTTTCGAGTAGCTGTTCCTGCATCGGGTTCCTCCCCAAAACATATTCGTGAAAGCGACTATATTCTTGACGAACACATCTGTCAATGCGAATATGACTGCATGTCGCCACAAGCGCGTTTTGAGCTGGAGCGTTTCTTTCAGGCGCTGGGGGATAAGACCCGGCTGCGATTGCTGAATCTGATGGGCGACCAGGAGATCTGCGTCTGCTATTTCGTTCAGATTCTCGGAGCGCCGCAGCCCAAAATCTCCCGGCACCTGGCCTACCTGCGCAGCGCGGGCATCGTGGCGGCGCGGCGCGAAGGGAAGTGGATGCACTACCGCATCGTGATGCCGCCGCACATTGGAGCCGCGCAGATTCTTCGCCAAACGCTGGCCGCCATGCAGGAAGAGAAGCCCATGCAGGCGGATCGCGCGCGGCTCACCAGGGCCTGCTGCGCGCCGCAAAAATTCGCAGCGCTGGAAGGCGCGCCGCTCCCCGTGTTCATCGAAACGAAGTCCTGCGAAGTCTGCTAACCCGCTATACTGGCGCGGAATTTCTGCAACTCATTTCCGCGTCGTAAAAGTGAGGGTTCATGCGTGCTGATCCGGTACTCCGCCGCATTTCTGGATGTTTGCTTGGCTGCCTCTTCCTGGCGGGCGGCCTTTCTGCGCAAACCGCCGCTCCCGCCGCTAAAGTGGAGAGTATCTGGAAAGTTCAGGAATTCATGGTGCCTATGCGCGATGGCGTGCACCTGCAGACCGCCGTGATTACGCGCCGGGATCAGACGAAACCGCTGCCGATCATGCTGACGCGCACCCCGTATGGCGTTTGGACGCAGGAGATTTTCGACCAGGCCGCGACCGCCGCTGGGGCAGACTGGACGCCACCAAACTGGAAGGAACTGGCGGCCGACGGTTACATCTTCGTGGTTCAGAACCTGCGCGGGCGCTTCAAATCAGAAGGCGTCTTTCTGATGACGGAGCGCTATGACGCGAACGATCCGAAGCAGGCGAATGAGACCAACGACGCCTACGACACCATCGACTGGCTGGTGAAGAACGTGCCCAATAACAACGGCCGTGTGGGCATGTTTGGCGTGTCGTACGACGGGCTTACCGCGGGGATGACGCTGCTGCATCCGCACCCGGCGCTCAAGGCGATCAGCGAGCAGGCATCGCCCGTAGACCAGTGGATGAACGACGACATGCATCGCTATGGAGCGTTGCGCGAGAGCTACGCCATCGAATACTCCGTGCTGGAAGAGGCGGACAAAAACACCAACACCCATTTTGATTTCGACACCTACGATACCTACGACTGGTATTTGAAACTGGGTCCACTCACCGAGGCGAATTCGAAATATCTGCACGACAGGCTGCCGTTCTGGAACGACGTGATGGCTCACCCGAATTACGACACGTTTTGGAAAGAAGAAGCGTGGGTAAACCAGCTGCATAGCTCCACCGTGCCGAATCTGAACGTCGCGGGATTCTGGGATCAGGAAGATCCATGGGGGCCGTGGCAGATTTTTCGCCACGCGGCAGAGCATGATCCCGATCACAGCGACTTGATGTTGGCGGGGCCGTGGTTTCACGGTGAATGGCAGACACCCGAGGCCGACCACATCGGGATCATTCCATTTGGCGGGCATAAAACAGCGCTGGAATTCCGGCAGAACATCGAAGCAAAGTTCTTCCGCTATTACCTGCATGGCGAGGGCGAGAAGCCGGACTGGCAGGTGACCACGTTCCAGACCGGATCGAATTCCTGGCACAGCTATGCGACCTGGCCTCCGAAGGAAGCGAAGCTGACGAATCTCTACCTGCATACGGATGGAACGCTCTCGTTCACGCCCGATGTTGCGGCTGGCCCGCAGTATCGGCAGTATGTCTCCGATCCGGCGAATCCGGTGCCGTATCGCGTGCGGCCCATTTCGCCCACGTATCCGCAGCCGGAGTGGCGGACGTGGGAGGTTGCGGATCAGCGCTTCGTCGATCATCGTCCGGACGTACTGAGCTTCGAGAGCGCACCGCTCGATCACGACGTCACGGTGACCGGACCGATTGCGGCCGCACTGTACGCATCGACCTCAGGCACGGATTCTGACTTTGTGGTGAAGCTGATCGACGTGTATCCGGAGAGCGGGCAGAAAGGCGTCGACGACATTGCCCCCGCGAAGCCGGCGGGCTACACCGATTCGCTCAACGGTTATGAGCTGCCGATTGCCATGGAAGTGCGGCGCGGGCGGTTTCTGTCGAGCAACGAGCGCCCGCAGCCACTGGTCGCGAACCAGCCGCAGAAATGGGAGATTCCGCTGCGCGATCACGATCATGTGTTTTTGAAGGGACACCGCATCATGGTCCAGGTGCAGTCGACGTGGTTCCCCATCATCGATCGTAACCCGCAAAGGTTTGTCCCCAGCATTTATCAGGCGAAGGAGGCCGATTTTGTTTCGGCAACGCAGCGCGTGTACTGCACGCCGCAATTGCCATCGCACATCGTGCTGCCGGTCGTGGGGGACGCGGGAGCGGCACAAAAATAATCAGTGATCCCGCCGCTTCTCGACGCGCATTGAAATCCTCGTCTAAGGTAAAACGTGGGACTCGAGGAGTGAATACGAATGCGGCGACGGGATTTTCTGAAGACATGTGCAGTGGTAACAGCGGGGTCCATGACACTGGCAGGGCGGTGGGCACTGGCGCAACAACACGGCGCGAGTGGGGCCGCAGGCGACACGCTGCGAAGCGTGCTTCCGCTGATTGGAACAGGCTGGCATGGGCACATGTTTCCCGGTGCGGTTGCGCCGTTCGGCATGGTGCAGCTCAGTCCGGACACCTGCGGCGCACCGGAGCCGAAGTGGAATGACAAGTGGGATATCTACGACTGGGATCACTGCCCGGGCTACCACTATCCTGATAACTTCGTTTTGGGATTCAGCCATACGCATCTGCAGGGCACAGGCGCAGGAGATTTAGGCGACGTTCTGCTGATGCCGGTGGTGGAGGGCCGCAACTGGAGCTGGAACAGCGGCGAGCCCGGTGGCGAAGCGGAGGCGCAGGTTCAGGCGCTGGGCAACGATTCCGGCTGGGTCATGGACGAAGCTCAGCGCGGTTACCGCTCGGCGTTTTCCCACGATCGCGAGAAGGCGCGGCCGGGATACTACGCAGTGCATCTCGATACTCCGGATGTGGAAGCGGAGATGACCGCGACCAGGCGCTGCGGCATGCACCGGTACCGCTTTGCGACGCTGCCGGAAGCCACCAAACGGGGGGTGTTGCTGGACCTCGTGCACGGGATCGGCTGCGAAGTCTCTGCGGCGGAGATGCACATTGAGAGCACGACGCGCATTAGCGGGGCGCGCTCCACCCGCGGATGGGCGGCGGATAAGCAGGTCTACTTTGTGGCGGAGTTCTCTCGGCCATTTGCGTCAGTCGAGGCAAAGGTGGATGGCGCAGAGCGCGCGGCCGCAGTGGGCGATCGACTTACCGGCAAACAAATCCAGGCAATCGTCCTGCAGAACACGGGAGCAACCGAGGCGCTGGTGGTGCGCGTGGGAATTTCGGGTACCAGCATCGAAGGCGCGGCGAAGAATCTGGCCGCGGAGATTCCGCATTGGGATTTCGACCGCATCTCGGGCGCCACTGCGCAAGCGTGGAGCACGGCGCTGAGCGCACTGGATGCGGAACTGCCGAGCGCGGCGCTCCAGCAGACTTTCGCGACGGGCGCGTATCACGGCCTCATCGCTCCGGCAACGTTCAACGATGTGGACGGGACCTATCGCGGGCAGGATCACAAGAATCATCCGAACCCAGGGTTTACGAAATACACCACCATCTCCATCTGGGATATCTATCGCGGGGAGTTCCCGTTCATCATGATGACCCAGCCGCACCGTACGGGCGGGATGATTCGCACGCTGCTCGCGGACTATCAGCAGTTGGGGCAGAATTCGCTGCCAGTTTGGCCGCTCTGGGGCAATGAGACCTGGTGCATGACGGGCTTTCACGTGGTGGGAATGATTGTGGGAGCGTACGCGCGCGGGCTGCGTGATTTCGACGCGGAAGAAGCCTACGCGGCGATGCGCGACACAGCGCTGGTGGGCGCAACCGCCAACGATAACAAGGCGCTGCAGGAGCAATTCCGCAAGCTCGGTTATGTGGCTGCGGGAGACCAGCGGCAGTCGGTCTCACGCACGCTCGATTTTGCGTACGACTACTGGTGCGTCGGCGCGATGGCAGAGCTGCTCGGTAAGCGCGACGACGCGGATCTGTTTTACAAACTGGGGCAGAACTACAAAAACCTGTTTGATCCGGCAACCGGATTCATGCGCGGCAAGCTGACCGACGGCAAATGGCGCGAGCCGTTCCAGCCGGACAAGGAATATTGGGAGGACTACACGGAGTCCGACGGGTGGCAGGCAACCTTCAACGTGATGCAGGATGTGCAGGGGCTCATCGATCTGTATGGCGGAGACGCGCCGTTTATCGCGAAGCTGGAGGCGATGTTTGCCGCTGGGTCCGACGTGCTGGATTCACCGCCGGACATCACGGGAATGGTGGGGCAGCTTGCGCAGGGCAATGAGCCGAGCAACCACATTCCGTTCCTGTACTCGTTTGCCGGAGCGCCGTGGATGACCCAGCAGCGCGTGCGCCAGGTGGCGCGGATCTACGATAACACCCCGGCTGGCGTTCCCGGCAATGACGATTGCGGGCAGATTTCGACGTGGTTCGTTTTCGCGGCGCTGGGGTTTTATCCGGTGAATGCGGTGACGGGTGTTTATGTGCTGGGAAGCCCCATCGTGAACCACGCGAGAATTCGCAACCAGGCGGCGGGGACCACGTTCACCGTGACCGCCGAAAACAACTCAGCGACCAACGTCTACGTGCAGAGAGTGGAACTGAACGGAAAAGAGCTGACCAAATCGTGGATTACACATGCCGACATCGTCCGGGGCGGGGAATTGCGTTTCTGGATGAGCAGCCGGCCGAACAAGGAATGGGCGACGGCGGCCGCCGACCGTCCGCCCTCCGGGCTGATGCCGCGAGGCTGACGGCAGGAGGGGACAGGCGGGGCTTCGTCCGCCACTGGTAAATGCCCGGGATATCGCCAGTTTCCCTCATGTTGGCGTGCCTGAACCGTCAAGAGGCCGTACAATAGAGAGGAATTCCTCTCAGGTCAGTTAATTCCTCCATGTCATCAAATGGTTATCATCCGCGGTCTCCGCGGTCACACGGTTGGCGGTCGCTTTTCAGCGTGTTCTCCAACGATCTCGCGATCGACTTGGGCACTGCCAACACCTTGGTGTTCGCGGCGAACAAGGGCATTGTCGTCAACGAGCCGTCGATCGTCGCGATCAACAAAAATACCGGCGAAGTAGAAGCGGTGGGCAAAGAGGCCAAAGAGATGCTGGGGCGCACCCCTGGCAACATCGTGGCCATCAAGCCGATGAAAGACGGCGTCATCGCCGATTTCAAAATCACCGAGAAGATGCTCAACTACTTCATCCAGAAGGCGCACAACCGCAAGATGCTGGTGCATCCGAGGATTGTGATCGGCGTCCCATCTGAGATCACGCAGGTTGAAAAGCGCGCTGTCGAGGATTCAGCCTATCGCGCTAAGGCGAGCGAAGTTTTTCTGGTGGAACAGGCCATGGTGGCGGCCATCGGCGCAGGGCTTCCCATTACCGAGCCGAGCGGCAACATGGTGGTGGATATTGGCGGCGGGACCACGGACATTGCGGTCATTTCGCTGTCGGGCATCGTCTATTCGCGGTCGGTACGGATGGCCGGGAACCAGATGGACGAATCCATCATGAACTACCTGAAGCGGAAATATAACCTGCTGATCGGGGAGCGCACGGCGGAGCAGATCAAGATCGAACTGGGCTCGGCGTATCAGCTGGACCGGCCCCTGACGATGGAAATTAAGGGGCGCAACCTGATTGAGGGCGTGCCCAAGACGATTACCATCGACGACAGCGAGATTCGCGAGGCGCTGAGCGAAAGCATCTCGACCATCATCAATGCGATTCGCGTTGCCCTGGAGCGGACCCCGCCGGAACTGAGCGCGGACATTAGCGATCGCGGAATCGTGCTGACGGGCGGAGGCGCGCTGATTAAGAATCTCGACAAGCGCATTCGCGAGGAGACCGGCCTCCCGGTGTCGATTGCTGACGATCCGCTGGCCAGCGTGGTGCTGGGCACGGGCAAGATGCTCAGCGACTTCAAGCTGCTGCGGAAGATTAAGATCGATTAGCGTTGCGCCTCGTTGCGGGGCGAATCGATCGAGAGCGGGGCAGCGGACACAGAGCCAGCATCAATACTCATGGAATCGTTTTTCAGCCGTAATCGCAACGCCCTGGTGCTGATTACTGTGCTCCTGGCGCAGGTGGTCGGCCTGGCGACGCAGGTGCGTAGCCCGGGGACGAGCCCGTCGGACAAGGGCGGGGTACGCCTGATTCGCGCGTGGGTCGTGGGGCTGGTCAGCCCGCCGGAGCGGGTGCTGCACTCTGGAGGCCTGGGAGTTCGCGGCGTGTGGACCAACTACCTCGACCTGATCCATGTACGGCAGCAGAATAAGAATCTCCAGGCCGAGCTTGACGCTCTGCGTCTGGAAGAAGCCGGTCTGGCGGAAGATGCTCGCCAGGGCCAACGGCTGCAGGCACTGCTGGGTTTCCGCGAAAAATACATTTACAAAACTGTCGCGGCACAGGTCATCGGGACCTCTGGCACGGAGCAGTCGCACGTTCTGTTTATCGATAAGGGTTTGAAGGACGGGATTACCGCGGACATGGCGGTCATCACTCCCGACGGGATCGTGGGCAAGACGCGGGACGTCTTCGAGCACACCAGCCAGGTCCTGGAGATCTCCGATGAGACCAGCGGCGCCGGCGTGATCATGGTGAACACGCGCATCCAGGGCGTGCTCCACGGGAATTCGTGGGGACAGCCGCAGATCGTGAATCTGTCGCCCGACGACCGGATCAAGGCGGGCGAGCCAGTAGTGACCAGCGGCGGCGACTCGATTTACCCCCGGGGCCTCGCGGTGGGGACCGTCGAAAAAGTGGTGCCTGACCCCGAGGGCACGCTGGTGAATGTTCTGTTGAAGCCGGCAGCGAATCTGGAAAAGCTGGAAGAAGTGCTGGTGATTACGAATGCCGGCGACCAAATGCCGGCGGGGATGCAGCAGGATTTGAGCGACGCGCAACAAAGGGCGTCGGAGATTTTGGCGGAACGGCTGCCGTCGCGAGCCGACCCGAACGCGCCGCCGGTTGTGGCCGGCCAGACGGGTACGGGACAGGTGAGTGGGTCCGCGCAGACGCCGCCCAAACTGGACAACGCGCTGCCCACCCCGCCGCCGAAGCCGCCACTGCCCATTCACCCGGATCGATATTCGTCCACATCAGTGGCTCCGGCTGATGAAATGGTTCCCGGAACCGCGGCTGGAAGCGCCGCGGCACCCGCAGGCGCTGGCACGCCGCAGCCGACCCCGCCGGCCGAGAAGAAGAAACCAGCGCCTCCGCCGACCGGAACCGAGCCGAAGGCAGTTCCAAAGAAACCAGCCGCCCCGGTATCGGAGCCGCAACAGGCACCACCGGAACAGACCGCGCCCCAGGCACCTAAACCGAAACCAACGGAGCCGCAGCTGCCAGCCCCGCAGCAAACGCCGCCCACGACAACGCCTCCGGCCACCACGCCGCAGGGCAGGAGCTGACGATGCCCTTAATGGCGTCGTCGCGCCACGAGGTTGGAACGCGTTCCTACCCTTTTCTAATCTATGTGCTCACGCCGGTGTTGGCGCTGGGCCTCCAGTCGCTGCTGTCGCTGCACTTTACCTTCTTCGACGTGATCGACCTGCCGCTGCTGGTGACGATTTACTACGGCATCACCAAACGGGAGCCGATGAGCGCGACGGTGGTGGGGGCGGCCATCGGCATTGCGCAGGACGCTCTGACGCACCACGCGCTGGGCATTTTCGGGATTGCCAAGTCCGTTGTGGGGTACATTGCGGCGTCCCTGGGCGTGCGCGTGGACACCGAAAACCATGGGACTCGGCTCATGCTGACGTTTGCCTTCACCCTGGTGCAAACGGCCGTCCTGTTCCTGCTGCAGCGGCACATGCTGGGTCAGCCGGTGGCGTGGCATTGGGTCCACGAATTGATCAAGGCAGCCGTCAACGCCCTGGTGGGAGTCGTTTTGTTTGCACTGCTCGACCAGACGCGGCGGCGGGAGTAGCCGGATCCGTCCAAATGGGGAGCGGATTCAACAGGGAACGGGTCGAAGCCTGCATCCGAACGCGGGTTACAATCGTCATAGAATTAACAGCCGCCCTGCCGGACGCGTGGGGAGGGTTGTAGGCACGAACCGCCAGGCGGCACGGACAGGGCCTGGTCCAGCCGTCCGGAAGAGGAAACTCCCAATTTCATGAGCATTTCCGCCTCACGTTTCGCTCCGCCGATCTGCCTTGTTGCCACGCTTGCTCTCTCGGCTGGAGTTTTCGCACAGACCGCGAACCCTGCCCCCAGGCCTGCTCCCCCGCCGGCGAGCTCAAATGATCAAAAGGCGGCCACACCGGGCGCGCCGGATACGGCCGGGTCCTATTTTCACTACATGCTGGCGCATGAGTACGAGGAGATGGCGACCGCGTTCGGGCGCAGCGAGTATGCGGGCCGCGCGATCGAAGAGTACAAGATGGCGCTGAACGACGATCCTTCGTCGAAGTATCTCAACAGCCATCTCGCCGACCTTTATTTCAAGACCGGGCACATTCGCGAGGCGATTGTGGCTGCCCAGGAGCGGGTCAAGCAGGATCCGGGCGATCTGGAAGCGCACAAGCTGCTGGCCGAGGTCTATCTGCGGTCTCTGGGCGATGGGCAGCAGGGCGACGTTTCAGCCCAGATGCTCAAGCTGGCGGTCGGCGAGTATCAGACCATTGTGAAACTCGAGCCGAACAGCGCGGAAGATCACCTGATGCTGGCGCGGCTGTATGCGGCGGATCATCAGGGGACACAGGCCGAAGGCGAGCTCGCCGCCGCGCGCAAAATCGATCCCGCCTCCGAAGAGACGGCGCTGATTGCCAACCGGTTCTATACGGATGAAGGCCAGATGCAGCGTGCCGTGGACGTCCTGAAGTCGCTGCCCGACGACGATCAAACCTCGCGCACCGAATATCAGCTGGGCATGACCTACGACCAGATGAAGGATGGGAAGAACGCCATCGACGCCTACAAGAAGGCTCTCGAACTGGAGCCGGACAATCTGGACGTGGAGCGCGCGCTGGCTACGGATCTGACCGCCGACAATCAGACGGACGCGGCGCTGACGGCGTGGAAGGATATTGCGGCGGGCGACCCAACCGACCCGGAAGCGTGGTCGCAGGTAGCGGAGATTGACGAGCGCAATGGAAAGATTGACGACTCGCTGGCCGCCATCAAGAAAGCTCGCGAACTGGCAGGTGATTCGCTGAAATACCAGTTTGAAGAGGCGCGCATCGACTACGTGGCCGGGCATCTCGACGAGGCCGCGAAGATTTTTGAAGGTCTTGCTTCCGCTTCGGAGCACCCCAGCGGGCAGTATTCCGAAGAAGAGAAGCAGGATTACAAAATGATCCTCGACAACCTGGCCGAGATTTACAAAGAAGAGAACCAGGTCGACAAGGAAGTCGCGCAGTACCAGAAAATGGTGGTCCTCGGCGGCGATTACGAAGCGTACGCCTACGATCAGGAAGTAGAGGCGTACCGCGAAGCGCACGACTACGACAAAGCCGTCGCCACTGCGCGCGATGCTGTCGAAAAGCAGCCGAAGAGCAGCGACCTGAAGCTGACTCTGGCGCGGCAATTGGCGGATACAGGCCAGGTGGATCAGGGGATTGCGATGGCGAAGAGCGTGGTCGACAGCGATCCCAGGGCCCTCGAGAGCTACTACCAGCTCGCGCAGATTTATGTGGATCTGCGGAAGTGGAAGGAAGCCTCAGAGACGCTGGATTCCGCCGATAAGCAGGCGACAAAGAAGGATGACCAGATGATGGTGACCTTCGAGCGAGCCATGATGTCCGATCGCGCCAAGCGTTACGACGATGCGGAGGCGCAATTCCGCAAGGTGTTGGCCATGGACCCTAACAACGCTCTTGCGCTGAATAATTTTGGATTCATGCTGGCCGATCACGGCATCAAGCTGGACGAGGCGCTGACCATGATCCGCAAGGCCGTCCAGCTGGAGCCGACTAACTACGCCTACCTCGATTCGCTGGGCTGGGCCTACTTCCGCCTCGGGCAGTACACACAGGCCGAAGACAATCTGCAGCGAGCCATTTCGCGCGGAGCAAACGATCCCACGGTTCACGACCACCTGGGCGATGTCTACGAGAAGACGGGACGGCTGAAGCTGGCCGCGACCCAGTGGGAGCTTTCGCTGAACGAGTTCGCGAAGACGGTGCAGGCGGACATGGACTCGGGCGACGTGGGCAAGGTGCAGAGGAAGCTGGACAGCGCCCGCGTGCGGCTGGCAAAGGAATCGGGCAGCCCACAGACCAACAAGCCTGAGTAACGACGGGCATGCGTTTCCGTCTGGACGCAACCGTGGGCCACTGGCTTAGACTGCATCCATGCCACAGACAACGGGGCAAGCAATGACGGCTTTGCCCGCGCTATGCGCGGCTCCCCAGGATGGCGAGCTGACGAGGCGCGCGTTCGATGAGCAGGAGCACCCCTATCGATCTGCGTATCAACGCGACTGCGGGCGCATCATTCATGCGCGGTCGTTTCGACGGCTGGCGGGGAAGACACAGGTCTTCACGCATCGCGGCTCCGATCACTTTCGCAGCCGCCTCACCCACACCATGGAAGTGGCCCAAATTGCCCGGACCATGGCGCGTGCGCTGGGACTGAATGAGGACCTGACCGAAGCCCTGGCCCTGGCCCACGACATCGGGCATCCGCCGTTTGGCCACGCGGGCGAGCGTGCGCTCGACGACGAGCTGCGTCAGTACGATCAGCGCTTCGATCACAATCTGCATGCCCTGCGTATCGTCGAACACTTCGAAAACCGGCATCTGGAATTTCGCGGGCTGAACCTGACGCTCGGCGTGCGCGAAGGCATCGTCAAACATTCGCGGGATTACGCGGCCGTGGAATACCCGGAATTGAGCGAATACTTCCTGGATCAGAAGCCACCGCTGGAGGCGCAGTTGATCGATCTGGCGGACGAAATCGCCTACCTCACCGCAGATTTGGACGACGGGATGGAGGCGGAGATCCTGACCCTGGACAAGATTCGCAGCGGTGTTAGTCTCTTCGAGCGGCATTATGCGGCACTGGAGCGGACCCATACGGGCGCGCCTGAGAAGCTGCTGGCTCAGGAAGCGCTGAAGCTGATGCTTAACGCGCTGGCCGACGACCTGGTGGCAGAGGTCGGACGCTGTGTGCGGACTGAGGGAATTGTGGACCTGGTTGGGGTCCGCCAGGCGCCGGAGCGGCTGGTCGCGTTTTCCCCCGAGATGGAGCAGCTGCGGCGCGAGGCGAAGGAGTTTCTGTACGAGAACCTCTATCTCTGCGAGGACCTGAATCGCGGGCACCAGCGGGCCAGACGGGTGATTGCCGACCTGTTCCTGGCATGGATGACGGAGCCGGATTTGCTGCCTCCTGGCTATACCGGCCAGATTGCCGAAGAAGGTGCCCCCCGCGTCATTGCGGATTATATTGCCGGAATGACGGATCACTTCATCCTCGAGACGCATCGTAATGTCGGGATGGTTTTTCCCGGCGAGGGCTAGAACGAACGACCTCGACGAGGTATAGGTTCTGGGCATTTCCGAAGGTTGCGAGGTTGCTGTTGTCCCCCTGACTTGACGGGGAAGGACCTGGCACGGGAACTGCCTCTCGACCCAGGAGGGGGATCCAATGGTGCTGTTCCACATTCATCCCTGGTTGCGACTGAGTACGGGCCTGCTCATAGGCTGCTGGATCGGTGCGTTCGGGGGCTGTGCAATCACAATGCTGTTCGCGGGTAAGCGCCTTCACCAGCTGCAGTGTGCAAACGTGCTGCTGCGCATGAAGCTGCGGACTCGCGAAAAGACAGAGCGGCCGGGGCCAATTCTGGTAACGCCGCCGATTGGCGGCAACAGGCGCGCGGGCGGGCCGCTGCGAGCAGCGGGCGGCCGCTGAACCAGGTTAGCGCTGGATCACGTCTGGCAGCATTTGGTGCTGCTGTTGGTGTGGTCCTGATTCGGGCGACTCCTGCTGTAGGCTGGTGGGGTGCCCCGAAAACTTCTCTTATCATGGAGCAGCGGCAAAGACAGCGCGTGGGCGCTGCATTGCCTGCGGCGTCGCGGCGAATATAAAGTTGCCGGACTGCTGACCACATTCAACGCGGCATTCGACCGCGTAGCCATGCACAGCACAAGGCGCGCACTGGTAGAAGCGCAGGCACGCGCGGTGGAGTTGCCGCTCCAGGCCGTGCCGCTTCCCTGGCCTTGTTCTAACGAACATTATGAGTCGGCGATGCGCGAGGCGTGCACGGCCGCGATCCAGAACGGCGTTGAGGCATTCGCGTTTGGGGACCTGTTTCTCGAAGACGTGCGGCGCTATCGCGAGGACCGCCTGCGCGGGACGGGCTTGACGCCCGTGTTTCCCGTGTGGGCGATGGATACGCAGCGGCTGGCGCAGGAGATGGTGGCGAGCGGCCTGAAGGCGCGGATCGTCTGCGTGGATCCCAAAAAATTGCCGAAGGAATTTGCCGGGCGCGATTTTGACGCCGATTTTCTTCGCGATCTCCCCCAAGGCGTTGACCCCTGCGGAGAAAACGGGGAGTTTCACAGCTTTGTCTACGCGGGACCGATGTTTCGCGAGCCCATCCCGGTAGAGAGTGGCGAAGTCGTCGAACGCGACGGCTTCGTTTTCGCCGATGTGCGGCTTCCCGACACGGTTCCGCTGCCCGTTCCCGTGCCTGCCTGACCCTTTAAAATGGGGCATGGTTATTCATACCTTCGGCTTTCGCTGGATGCCCGGTGTCACGCAGGAACAACAGCAGCGCGTGATCGCCGCGATCAAAAATCTGCAGGGGAAAATTCCTGGCCTCGAAGAGACCTGGGTGGGTGTGAATTTCTCGTCGCGCTCGCAGGGCTATGCGCTGGGCGGTGTCATGAAATTCGTGAGCCGCAACGCGCTTGAGGCCTACGGCGGCCACCCCGCGCATCAGGAACTGCTTGCGTGGCTGCTGCCGCTGATCGATCCGGTCGAGGTGGACTTCGAATCGGCTTAGCCGCTCAGCAAGCCGCTACGGCGTGGCGGGTGTGACGAGTGCTTTCAGTTGGGTCATGAGACGGTCTACGCTTTCAGCATAGTTTTTGTCCCACGTCGCTTTCTTAAAGGCGCCCCTGGAAACCTCCGTGATTACCCAGAGCTGCGTGTGCGTTTTGCTGTCTGCAATGGAGAGATCGAGTTCCGGGGCGTAGGTCATTGGATTTCCCTCGGCAAAGTCGACGTAAGGCGAAATAAACCGCACGGTGAGGATCAGGTCGGCAGAATCCGGAGAAGAGACGAGCGTCCAGTGCCCCCACGTCTCCAGAGCGGGGTAAACCGAGGCATACGGCTCATTCGTCATCCCGGCCCTTTTGAAGGCGTTCGTGGACGGCCCATCGGCGCCGCCATTGGCGAGGAAGACCGTGTGCGCGCTGAGAATGGGCGCTGGTATCGGCGCAGCGGCGGGCACAGCAGGTTGCTGCGCGCTGGCCACGGGTGCCGTGACCAGCGGCGCTGCCACCAGAAATGCGATGGAAGAGAAGAGACGTGCGGATTGCATGGCCGATCCAACTTTCCGGGAGACCGAAGTCGCGATGAGAGGCGGGTGGCAGGGCTGTAAGACGCATTCTGCCAAGTCCGCGCTCTTCACTTAGGGTATACCTGCTGACATGCACCCTCTGTTGCCCGCTCGGCGAGTCGACCCGCAACTGCTGCCGCATTTGCTCGTCATGGGCCTGATTGTGACGGGAACTTTAGTCCTGATGTATGCACCGCAGTGGGTCATGCAGGCGGATTACCGCAGCATGCTCCAGACCCTGCTCGGCATTCGCTGCCCCTTCTGTGGGATGACGCGGGATTTCGCGGCGATCCTGCATGGCGGCCTGCCGGCACTGAACCCGTGCTCATGGATGGCAGCAGGCATCGTGTATGGCGTCTATCCGATCGCTGTCCTGGCAGCCTGGCGCACCGGCCGTCTTAACTGGTTTCATTCGAAAATGGCGCGTGGAATCGTGGGGATTGTGCTGGCCTTTATGATGGTGGCGAATAACTGGCACTGAAAGGGGACCGATGCACCATTTTTTCTTTGGACTTGTGATCGTCGTCGTCCTGACCGTGTTTGTTGTGCAGGATGCAAACAAACGCGGCATGAACGGGGTGTTGTGGGGACTGGGCACCTTCTTCCTGTGCATCGTGTTTCTGCCGCTGTATCTGATCGTGCGGAAACCGTTGCTCATGGCCCCGCCGCCTCCTGGCTACCCGGGATCTGGCTATCCGCCGCCGCCCGCCGCGGGAAAGATGTGTCCCGCTTGCGGGAAATATCACGAGGGCGCAGTGCAGTTCTGTCCGTTCTGCGGAGCGCCTCAGCCCCAATAAAGACTCGCCGTCCAGGCGGACACTTCGCTCTGGACCCACGTCTCAGACATGAGGCGTGGGCCCTCCCTGGTTGGACTCCGCGAACTACTTAGTGGATCCGGACGTCGCCCGAGCCGGTAGAGATGCGGACAGTCGGTCCGCCCCCATTGATATCGCCCTGCACGTGGTGGCGTTCCAGCGAGCCGTGCATCGTGAGCGGCGGATCGCTGTGAATGTCGCCTGAGCCGGTGCTGGCATCGAGCGTGAAACGCGCGGCCCCAGTGTTTAGAGTCACCGAGCCGGAGCCGGTTTCAATCTTCCAGCCGGACGAGGGCTTGCCGCCCACTTCAACGTCACCGGAGCCGGTATGCGCATACAGCGAGCCATCCACGCCCTGCAGGTGAATGTTCCCGCTGCCGGTATGTGCCTTCACATCGTCGGCGTGCAGATCGGCGCGAATGTCGCCGGAGCCGGTGCCCAACTCGACGATGCCCGTCGCGCCGCTGGCCTGAATCGACCCGGAGCCGGTGTTGGCTTTCAGTGGGCCGCCGAAGTCAAGCAGCCGCAGATCGCCGGAGCCGGAATTGGCTTCCAGCTGAGTGCCGTGTGGCACGGCGATTTCGTAATCAATCGACACGTTGTGAATCCAGTCCGTGTGGTGCCCGATCGCGATGATGTTGCCCGTCTGCTCGATGGGCGGATTAGCCAGCACCTGGTGAACGCGGTCGTCAGCGGACGCGCCCATTCCCCAGCCGTTGGCGTGCACGTGGCCCACAATGTGGACCTCGTTGCCCGCGCCCGGCGAGACGTGAATGTAGCCAGAGCCGGTGTTAACGCTGAGCATGACCTGTCCGCTGACGTGGAGGGTCTTGTCAAAGGTTCCATCGGCGGCGCGCGCGGCCACAGGGGCGAGCGCGACAAGGGCGGCGACGAGCAGTGCGGAGCGGCGAAGCATCATGGGTCCTCCTGAACTTTGCGGAATCATCTTACCGCGATCGTTATTGCTGGAGTACAACCGGGTCTCCTTCGTTGAGCCCGGAGAGAATTTCGGTGCGGCTGCCATTCGAAATGCCGGCCGTGACGGGCACTTTTTTCTGCCCATCTTTGGATTTTGGATCGGGAACGAACACGAATGCGTTCTTGTTGTTGTCCCAGCTCATGGCCTGCTCGGGCACGCTGAGAGAGTTGTGATGCTCGGTCACGATGATTTCGGCGTTCGCGGTCATCAGCGCTTTGATCTCGCCGCCTGGATTGTCGATGGAAACGCGCACTTCAAACGTGGTGACGTTGTCCTTCTCCACGCCCAGCGGAGAGATTTTGGTCACCTTGCCGTCGAAGGTCTTGTTGGGAAACGATTCGACGTGAATGCGCGCAGGCTGTCCCAGATAGACGTTGCCGATGTCCGCCTCGTCGACTTTGCCGTCGACGTAAACCTGATGAATGTCGCCAATCGTCATCACCAGCGTGGCCGTTGATCCCAGCACAAGAATGGAACTGACGGCGTCGCCCACTTCAACGTCGCGCGAAAGCACCATGCCGTCGATGGGGGCAACGAGCGTGGTGTAGCTGAGCTGCTGGTTGAGTTGGTCGAGGCTGGCTTTATTCTGCTGAACCTGCGCCTCAGCCTGTCTAAGCTTGGCCTGGTCGACGCCGATCTGGGCGATGGATGCGTCGCGCTTGTTCTTCTGCCCCAGATAATCGCGCTCGGCGTTGTCGAGGGTTTGCTGCGATATGATGCCGTCTTTCAGCATGGAAAGATTGCGCTCATAGGTTTCCTGATACATGGGCAGGTCGGGCGCGGTGGCGTTGACCTTGTCCTGAGCAATGTTGGCGGCGTATGTGCTCACGTTAGCTTCGGCGGCGGCCAACTGGGCGCGCTGCGCGGCTACCTGTGCGAGGATTTCCTGCTGATCGAGCTGTGCCAGCACCTGGCCCTTGGTGACCATCTGATTGATATCGACGTAAAGTTTCTCTACCAGGCCGCTGGCCTTGGATTTGAGCTCTACCTTGGTGATGGGTTGGATAGGGCCGGTGGCCACCACGGATTTGGCGATATCGCCGCGCGTGACTTTGGCCAGGCGGGCGGCCGGAATTTTAGGATCGCTGCTTTTGACTGCGGCAATGCCGACGCCGGTGAGGATAAGAATGACAACAAAAATGCCAGTCCAGATCAACCAGCGGCGACCGCGCCGGCTACGTGTCTGATTCACTGCCAAAACTCCTCCAATGATCTGCACTTAAGGATACGCAGGGGATACGAGGTTGGTTCCATGGCGGGACTCCCGCGCTGGACTGCGGTCGGGCCACGCTTCAGGGGATGAGCCAGGTTGAAAACCGACCCACGATTGGGACGGACGGGTATTGGACGGCGGCGCGATGCCGATGGGAGCGAGGTGCGGCCTATCCGTGCTGCCGGGCGGCGTACTCCGGGGTGGTGCAGGTGTCGACGGTATCGATGCCAAGGCGGAGCTTCATTTCAGAGTAGAGAAAGCCGTAGCCGGGGCGGTACGGCTGCACCCATTGACCGTCGATGACGAACTGCGGGATCGCGCATTTGCCGGTGTGGGCAATGACTTCGCGAGCGGCGCCAGGCGTCGTCTCGATATCAATTTCAGTGAAGGGAACGTGGAAATCCTCAAGGAAGCGGCGCGCTTCGCGGCAGTCCCGGCACCAGGTTGCGGTATAAACGACGAGTTTCATGGTCCCCATGCTATTCAGAGGGTAAAACAGGTGGAAGTGATGGCCGTCACGCGACTGGAAGTTGTCAGGAGTCAGTCAAAGTGGTTCCGGCCGCCCGCAGTTGCGCAGCAGGCGAACGCCGTGAGGCAACCGGGGTACGAGCGTTGATGGTCCGACTCCTGACTCCTGACTCCTGACTCCTGACTCCTGACTCCTGATCACTGGCTACTGTTTACGCCCCACCATCCAGCCGGAAAACGACGCTGATCGTGGTTTCTACTTCGACGGGTTCGCCGTTGAGCAAATACGGCCGGTAGCGGGCCTGGCGAATGGCGTCAACGGCGGAGTTGACGAGGATAGCCGGGCCGCTAAGGACATGGATGTTTTCGATGTTTCCCGCGGTCGAAATAGTGGCGGCGACCACCACCGTTCCCTGTATGTGCGCAGCAATCGCGATGGCGGAATAGACGGGCCGGATGGGAGCAAGCAATTGGCCCTGCGCCACCCCGGAGGAGATGTGAATGGGCCCGCTTGGTTTGGCAGGACGAACGCGCGGTGCCGGCGACGGGCCAGTGGAATTAGAGAACAGCACGCCCGGAGGTCCGCTATTCGCGTTGCCGCCGATGTCTCCGCCAGGCACGAAACTCGGCGGCGCGTCATCGACGATGTGCGGGATGGTATTGGGAATCTGCCGGGGCGCGGTCATATCGATGGCCAGCAAAACCGGCCGCTGGAGAGACGCTGCGGCTCGCTGTTGAGCCAACTGTGGCGCGGGCGCAGGCGGCGGTGCGATTAGCGGCACGCTCAGGTAGTGTGTCGGCAGCACAGCCGGGTAAAGGTACGGGACAACGATGATGACGGCGACCAGCGCCGCCTCAAGCAGGAACGATCCCACCGCGTAGCGACGGCTGCGGGTGCGGATGCGTCCAGTGGATTCGACAAGACTGTCTTCAAACATGGGCTCTCTCCTGGGAAATTCGATTTGTGAAACATCGGAGAGAGCGAGGCGCTGCGAATTCCTGCTGCTGCCGTGTGCACCCAGGAGCGGGTTGGCTTGAGGTGCTTGCGTGAATAGACAACCGAAGCCGCGCAGATGTTCCCACACGTAAGGGGCCGGGGACTGACAACTGAGGACTCAGTTTCCGGAACGCGATACGATGAGGAGATGGAAATCACGGCTGAGCAATTGAAAAAGCTCCTGGCCCTGGAACCGCATCCGCGCGAAGGGGGCTGGTTTCGCCAGACCTGGCGCTCGCAGGAAACGATCGCGGGCGAGCGCATGCCGGCGCGCTACGTGCTGGGCCGCGATGCCGGGCGCGCCGCGGGCACCGCAATCTACTATCTCCTCGAGCCGGACAGCTTCTCCGAGATGCATCGCCTTGCATCCGACGAGGTGTTTCACTTCTATCTCGGCGACCCGGTCGAGATGCTGCAGTTATTCCCCGACGGAACGGGCCGCAAAGTGATTTTAGGCAGCGATATTGCCGCCGCCATGTTGCCCCAAACCGTCGTCCCCCACGGCGTTTGGCAGGGATCGCGCCTCGTCGCCGGAGGCCGCCTGGCACTACTCGGGTGCACGGTCAGCCCCGGATTCGAATACGCGGACTACGAGTCGGGGAGCCGCGCCGATCTAAACAGCCGCTGGCCGGACTGGACCGAGATAATTCGCGGGTTGACGCACGCCTAGCATCAACTTCCTGGCACCCACGCTTTCACGATCGCCTGCGCAATCTTCGCCGTCAGCACCTCCGCGTCATTATCTGGAGTCCAGCTGGTATCCGCGTTATCGTGCGTGAAAAGCGACAGAATGATCGTCCCGTGCTTCGTCGTCACCGCGCCCACATCGTTGCGAACGTGATCGAGCGCACCCGTCTTATTCGCGATGGCCGAGTCGCCTTCCGTGGTGTCCAGTTTTTCAAGATACCGCGGGATGCTGTTGCGGAAGAACTGCACCTTCAGCATGTGCACTGCGGTGTTGCAGAGTTGCTGATCGCTCGCATTCGCGGATGAGCTAGCCGCAGCGCCAATCGGCGCGCTGCTCAGATTGCAGGTCACCAAGCGCTCCATCAACTCGCCCATCTCGCGCGCGGTGGTTTTGCCCAGCCCGAATTGCGGTTGGTCCGCCGGCATCGTTCCCACTGCCGGCTGGTAAACCTTCTTGTAGAGCCAGGTGTTCTTCATCCCCAGCGCGACAATCTGATCGTCAATGGTCTTCAGGCCAAGGTCGTCGATCGCCAGGTTGGTCGCCGTGTTGTCGCTTTCGGCAATCATCATGGTCAGCACATCCTTCAACGTGAACGTCACAGGCGTGTCGAAAAAGAGCAGCACGCCCGAGCCGGGCACCTGGTCCTCTTTATGCAAAACGATGGGATCGTTGAAGTGTGCCTTGCCGGCGCGGATCTGTTCGAGCGCGGTGTAGAGAATGGTGAGCTTGATGACCGAAGCGGTCGGAACAGGCTGGTCGGCGTTCAACTCCATGGTTTGCCCGGTCGAGAGGTCATGCGCGTAGTAGGAGACCTTGCCGTGGAACGGTGCGATGAGCGCATCGACAGCTGCAGAGGGCTCAGGCTGGGCCTGTGGGCCATTCTGAGCGAAGGTGGAGACGGCGAAAGCCAGCGTGAGTGTGACGATAAGGCGCGAGCGATTACGCATGCCGCAATTTATCACGCGGCCGTAGATTGGGTTGATTACGCGTTCGCCGGTTGGGTCGCGGGCCGCACCGCGGAGCAACCGTCAATTAATTGGCTGCGGCTGAAGCGTGACTTGCACCGCCAGCGGCAAACCATTTCTCGAGCACCTCGTGGACCTGTCCGTTGTTCATGTCATCGATCTGAAAGCGGAATTTCTTGCCCCCGGAATCGACGACGGCGTTGCCCTCAATCTCAAATACCTGTGCGCGTGTCAGCGTGAGCGGGTGCACGTCGGAAGAAAAGATCAGCAGCGTGTCGGTGAGTTGCAGCGTTCCGTCGCACGATTTTCCTGAGATATACGGAAAGGCGTGCATGTGATGGGCTGGGTAGCTGACCGTCGCGAACAGAGGGTGAGCAGCAGCAGTCGGTGCGGGCAATGGTTTCGGCGCAGGCGGCGGCGTGGCAGCAACCGGAGCCGGTATTGTGGCCACCGGTGCCGCGACAGGTTGAACCACCGGCGCAGGAGTAGTAGGCACTGCGGCCGTCGGTTTATGCGGGGCTACGCGCGCGGGTGCAGGCTTCTCTGGCGCCGTTTCGATGACGGGTGCCGGCGCCGGAGCAGGAGTGGCTACAGGCGGGACTGGTGCTGGGGTTGACGCAACCGGAACGGATCCCGGGGCGGCGGCCGGTTGCTGGACAACAATAATCGCAGGCACTCCATTCTTGCGGTGGAGGTAAGCCCGGCCCACGGTGATGATAAGCACCACAATCGTGGCCACGCCGAGCAAACGGCGGAAGCGCTCCCGTTCTTCAGGCGTGCGTTGGCGGCGCTTGCCGGCGCTGGCGGCTGCTTCCTCGATGGACGCAGTGCGCAGCACTGTAGAGACCTGAGCGGCGGTTGTTCCGGGAGCAGCCGAGCCTGCAGCGGCCTGGATCGCAGCAGCCTGCATTACGGCGGAAGCGTTCGGCATATTGGCGCGCGTCATGCCGGGATACGAACTGGCAGCGGGGACAGCCACGGCGCTGGCCATGATGCGCGACGCCGAAGAGCTGCGCTGCAGCCGGCGCAGGTCCGCGCGCAAATCCGCGGCGGATTGATAACGCAGGTCGCGGTCCTTCTCGAGCGCCTTGTTCAGGATGCTTTCGAATTCCGGCGGCAGCTCGTGGTTCAGCGAGACCGGAGCAGGCGGAACATAATTCAACAGCTTGTCGAAGACAACCGCCGTCGTGGTTCCTTCAAAGGGATGTTTGCCGGTACCCAGTTCGTAGAGCACCACCCCCAGCGAGAAGATGTCGCTGCGCTGGTCGAGGGCTTCGCCGCGGGCCTGCTCGGGCGACATGTAGGCGATGGTGCCGAGTGTGGAGCCAGGCGTCGTCAGCATGTTGCGAGCGGAAATGCCGGTGGCCGCGGTGTCGTTCGACGCCGGATCTTCAAAGCGTGCCAGGCCGAAATCAAGAATCTTAGTTTGCCCGGCGGTCGTGATAAAAATGTTGGCTGGCTTGATGTCGCGATGCAAAATACCTTTACGGTGGGCCGCATCGAGCGCGTCTGCGATTGGCATACCCAACTCGATCAGGCGGGGAAGGGGTACCGCCTTGCCTCCGTAGAGGCGATCGAGGCTCTGGCCTTCCAGCAATTCCATCACCAGGAAGGGCTGGCTCTCCGATTCATTGATCTCGTACAGCGTGCAGATGCCCGGATGGTTGAGCGCGGAGGCGGCTCGGGCTTCACGCCAGAAGCGTTCAAGGGCGCCGGGGTCGGCTGCGCCCGACAACATTTTCAAGGCGACGTGTCGGCCGAGTTTCAGGTCTTCGGCTTCGTACACGACGCCCATGCCGCCGGCGCCAAGACGGCGCACGATCTTGTAGTGACCGAGAATTGATTCAGGCTGGGGTTGATCCACCTCAACACTATGCAACCGCCGGAGATACCGGCGCAACATATTTTCGACAATGGGCCAATTCCCGAGGTCGATGGCTAAGATGATGAGTGGATCAGGCAACCGCGTAACGACTGGAAAAATCTCCAGTTGCGCGGATCAATTTTGACATCTCATTGCCGTGGATCATGGAAAGATGCCGGCGATTTTTTGTGAGGGGACAGGATGAAAGTGGGCTTTGGCGGGAAGTTTTGCGTTCGGACGTGGGTTTTGGTTCTGGCGTTGGGTTTGTGTTTGAGTGGCGCGGCTGGGGCACAGCAGGTTGCGATTACCTTTGACGATTTGCCGGCGCACGGGCCGCTGCCTCCGGGTGAAACCCGGATCGAAGTAGCCAACCAGGTCATCCATGCGCTGCAAAAGGCTCATGTGCCTCCGACCTACGGATTTGTGAACGGCGTCCTGGTGCAGCAGCAGCCGGACACCGTTGGGGTGCTGGGCGCATGGCTGGCTGCGGGGAATCCGCTGGGCAATCACACCTGGGCGCACATGAATTTGAATCAGAATTCACTGCCCGCCTTCCAGGAAGAGATCACCCACAACGAGCAGCTCCTGCAGTTGCAGATGAAGGACGGCGACTGGCACTGGTTCCGCTTCCCCTACCTGGCCGAAGGCGACACCACGGAGAAATCCCTCGGGGTTCGCGCCTTTCTGGCACAACACGGCTACAAGATCGCTGCCGTCACCATGAGTTTTGGCGATTACGAATGGAATGAGCCATATGCGCGCTGCAGCGCGAAGAAAGACTTGAAAGAAATTGGGTGGCTGGAACATACCTACCTGCAGGCCGCGGACCAGGATATCCGCTTCCGCCGGAGCCTCTCCAAATCCCTGTACGGGCACGATATTCCCTACGTGCTCCTCATGCACATTGGGGCCTTCGACGCGCGGATGCTGCCACGGTTGCTGAACCAATACAAAAGGAGGGGCTTCGAGTTTGTGCCTCTGGAGCAGGCCGAGGCGGACCCGTTCTACAAGTTCGACGTGAATCCAAAATTGCTCTCGGCGGGGGACACCCTGGAGGGAGCCGCGAACGAAAAGCACATTCCGTTTCCCCCACGCGAGGATTTCTCGAAGAAGCTGGATGCGGTGTGCCGGTAGCGGCGACCTGAGAATCGGCTGAGCCCCGAGCTTCCCGATTTATCATCGCGCCTGTGCCCAAACTTCTGCTTCTGCCGGGCATGGACGGCGCCGGGGATCTTTTCCGGTGGTTTGCTCAGGCGCTGCCCGAAGGATTCAAGGCCGTCCCCGTATGCTATTCGCGAGTCCGGCCGCAGTCCTATCCGGAACTCCTGCGACTGGTTGAGGACGCGAGCCCGCCGGAGCCCTTCGTCCTCCTGGCGGAATCGTTCTCAACGCCACTCGCCATTCAACATGCGGCGGCTCATCTCAACAAAGTGAGGGGAGTGGTGCTTTGCGCCGGGTTCGCCTCGAGTCCGATAGCCGGCCTGCGCAAAA
>DATHQV010000061.1:0-13998 GCA_035482355.1 Acidobacteriaceae bacterium
GCGTCACCGGAGAGATGGACCGCGGCGAGATAGTTGCTTTGCTCGGCGGCGAGCGAGGGATCGATCGCGGTGCCTGGGGTGAGAACGCGAGTGACTTCGCGACGGACGATCTTTTTGGTGAGTTTGGGGTCCTCCATCTGCTCGCAGATGGCGACGCGGTAGCCTTTGCGGAGCAGGCGGGCGATGTAGTTTTCCGCAGCGTGATATGGGACGCCGCACATGGGAACGCTGCGTTCGCGATCGCGCGCGGTAAGAGTGATCTGGAGCTCGCGGGAAGCGGTTTTGGCGTCGTCGAAGAAGAGCTCGTAGAAGTCGCCGAGGCGAAAAAAGAGCAATGCGTCGGGATTCTGGCGTTTAGCGGCCAGGTACTGACGCATGAGAGGGGTTTGGGTGTCGGTGGTGGCTTCGGGCACGGAAGGGTCAGGATACAAGGAGTCGCGGTCGAGGTGATAGCGAATCGGGTCGCGCGAGCGGAAAGCCGGACGACGAAGCGCGCTTCCGCTCGCGGTGGTAGGCTGGCGGGAATGAGATTCGCGCTGGGATTGGCGATGGTGATTGGTTGTTGCGCGTCGGTGGGGCAGACTGCGCCGGCGGCTCAGGACACGGGTACCGCGACGCAGACCTATACGAACGCGGATTTGCACATCACGTTTGCGTATCCGGTGGAACTGAAGGCCATGGATGTGAAGGCGCTTCCGGGCGCGGCGGCCACGTCCCGGTCCAGCGAAGATCCGGATGCGGAGGCGAACAGTCTGCAGACCGGTCAGTGCTCGAAGGTGCTGTTATCCGTGGGAGAAACCGGAGCTGGGCAGCAGGGCGGTGCGTGGGGCAGCATCCTGATGACTGCGCTCGATCCGAGTTGCATCCCGCCGAAAGCGTTGACCAGCAATAAGAGGATGGAAAACCTGCTGATGCCGATGGTTACGGGCGGGACGCAGGTTCTTGGAATGATGCCAATGGGGCAGGCATCGTCGTTTCTGCTGCAGGGGCACAAGGTGTATTTCGCGGCCGCGCAGGGAGAGCCGGTGGCACAAGGCGACTTGCAGTCGGAAGCGAAGCAATCGATTGCGTTCCTGGCGGTGCAGGTCAATGACCACATCGTGACCTGGAAAATTGAATCAAACAGCCAGCATTTGTTCATGCGACTGTTATCGAGCCGGGTCGATTTCGGAGCGGGCACGCCGCAAGCGCTGATGCCAGGACGGATGGGCGCGAGCAATTAGGGTCGCGGAACCGCGATGCCTCGGGTGGAATCCAAGGTTTCGGGATCGGAACGCCAAGGGTTGCGACGGGCGGTAGTGTGATCTTTCTCACATCCTGAGGCGCTGGGCGTCGAGATAATGTGGTCCAGAAGCCGCGATCCGGATATCTATACTATTAATACCCTCCGGATGTGGATGCTCTGGATCGCGGCGTCCCCTGAACTTCTATGTTTCTCCTCTGGCTCCGAGTTGCGGTGGTTTTGTACGGGGTCGCCAGCCTTCTGGCGATACCGGCTGTACTCGGGAACCGTCCGCGCGGGCATAGATTCTGCCTCCCGGTTGCGATGGGAGCATGGTTTTTCCACCTGGTCGCGACGGTGGAGATGCTGACGGCCGCGCATCACCTGCTTCCGGTGATGGGCGAAGAGATTGTTTCGACGCTGGCGCTGGTGATCGTCGCGATTTTCCTCTTTATTTTCTTCATTTACCGGACGATCTCGTTCGGATTGTTTGCCCTCCCCCTCGCTTTTCTCCTAACCGTCGTTCCGGCGATTGGGCCGGAGCATTACACGTTCAGCTCGCCGCTGGTGCGGAACGGATGGATTGCGTTCCATGTGGTGACGCTTTTGGCGGCGTATGCGGCGCTGCTGTTCAGCATGCTGGCAAGCTTTCTGTACCTGATCCAGGAAAAACGGCTGAAGAGCAAGGAATGGGCCAAGGCTGGTGTTACCCCGAGGCCGAAGACGCGGCCGCGCGGATTTCTGACTTGGCTGCCGCCGCTGGCGACGATGGACCAGATTGCGCAGAGCACCCTGGTGCTCGGCTTTTGCTGCATGACGGCAGGCTTGTTTGCGGGATCGCTGATTGCGCAGGAAAAAGTGGGGATTGGGTACTTTGCCGATCCGAAGATTCTGCTTTCGTTCGTGATGTGGGGCTTGTACGTCGGGATTTTATTCATCCGGCGGAGCACGGGTTTGCGCGGTCGCCGGGCAGCCTGGCTGGCATCAACTGTGTTTGTGGTGATGTTGTGCGTATGGGCAGCGAATTTGCTGGGATCGGTGCATAGCTCAGCGCACAGGTTCGGTTTGAAATGAGATTTCTGGTAACAGGTCTGAACCACAAAACGGCTCCCATTGAGCTGCGCGAGCGGCTGGCAATTGCGCGTGAGGCGCTGCCGGACACGACGCGGGCACTGATGGGAGAACCGGGCGTGCTGGAGGCGATGATCCTCTCGACCTGCAACCGTGTGGAACTGATGGTCGCGCACAACGGGCTTGAACCGCAGTTGCCGAAGTTCCTGGCGGAACACTTTTCGCTGGATCGGTCGTTGCTGGAGCCGCATTTGTACCAGTATCAGGACGAAGAAGCGGTGAAACACATGTTCCGTGTCGCAGCCAGCCTGGATTCGATGGTGGTGGGCGAAGCGCAAATTCTGGGGCAGGTGAAGCAGTCGTGGACCGTGGCGCGGGAAATGGGCGCGGTGAAAGGTCCGCTGGACAAGCTGCTGCAGGGCGCATTTTCCGCGGCAAAGCGGGTGCGGAGCGAGACGGAGATTGGATCGTCGTCGGTGTCGATTGCCTCTGTGGCCGTGGATTTGGCGCGGCGGATTTTCGGATCGCTGGATGGCAAAAAGGTTCTGGTGATCGGCGCGGGCAAAATGAGCGAGCTGACGGCGCGTCACCTGATGCAGCACGGCGCGGACTCCATGTTGGTGGCGAACCGGACGTACGATCGCGCGGTGAAGCTGGCCGAGCAGTTCCTGGGGAAAGCAATTCGCTGGGAAGATTTGCACGCCCGGGCGCACGAAGCGGACATCATCGTGACGTCGACGGGATCATCCGAACACATTCTGAATGTGGAGCAGGCACAGCAGATTCTGCAGAAGCGGAAGAACCGGCCGGTGTTTGTGATCGATATTGCGGTTCCGCGGGATGTGGATCCGCAGGTGAACAAGCTGGAAGGCATTTTCCTGTACGACATTGACGATTTGCAGCAGGTGGCCGCTTCAAACCAGGTGGATCGCGGACGAGAAGCAGCGCGGGCAGAAACGATCATCGTCGAAGAGACGGAACGGTTCCGGCGTCGGATCAGGGCCATTGATATTGCTCCAGCGATTGTGGAAGTGCAGGGCACTGCGGAAGAGCTGCGGCAGATGGAGTTGCATCGGCAGCAGCGGCTGTTGCAATCGATGACGCCTGAACAACAGGCGGCTGTGGAATCGCTGACACGCGGATTGATGAACAAGTTCCTGCATTTGCCGCTGCAGGCGATGAAGTCGGCGGCGCGTGAAGGAGATTCGGCGGCTCTGGAGGCGATTCGCGGGATGTTTCATCGGGATACACCGGACACGAAAGTGGATGCGGAGCCGAGCGACAAGACGAAGGGCAGCGAGTAGCCGGTAGCGAAAAGCTTGTAGCGAGAAGCTGGCAGCAGCCATGGAGACGTGTACGACAATTCCCCTGATGCTTCAGAATTGATGAATTGATGACTGCTCATTCTCAACCCGGAGTGTTGCGTATTGGGTCGCGTGGGTCGCAGCTGGCGCTGTGGCAGGCGAACCATATTGCGGATCGGCTGCGTGGCGCGGGACACGAAGCTTCGATCGAAATTATTAAGACGCTCGGCGATGCGATGCAGCATGTTCCGTTTGCGCAGGTTGGCGGCGGCGCGCAAGGCGACGGAAAAGGGATGTTCACGAAGGAGATCGAAGAGGCGCTGTTCGACGGGCGCATCGATCTGGCCGTGCATAGTTTGAAGGATTTGCCGACCGAGTTAGCGGAACCGTTTGCGATTGCGGCGATTCCGGAGCGCGTGGATCCGCGCGACGCGTTTGTTTCGGTGCAGTATGAGAGCTTTGAGGCGCTGCCGCATGGCGCGCGGATTGGGACGAGCAGTTTGCGGCGGCAGGCGCAGTTGCGGGCGGCGCGCAAGGATGTGGTGTGCCTGGAGTTTCGCGGGAACGTGGATACGCGGCTGCGGAAGCTGGCTGAAGGTCAGGTGGACGCGATCATTCTGGCTTCGGCTGGTCTGGAACGTCTGGGGCTGACGCAGCATCGGCGCGAATGCTTTTCGCCGCTGGTGCTTTGTCCGGCTGCGGGACAAGGCGCGCTGGGCATTGAGTCGCGAGCCGGCGATGCGCGGACGCTGGCGGCGCTGGAGTTTTTGAATCATGAACCGACGCGATATGCGGTGACTGCGGAGCGCGCAGCGCTGGCAGCGCTGGGCGGCGGATGCCAGGTGCCGATTGGGATTCACTGCTTTGCCGGCGATGAAGGGTACAGCGTGGTGGCGGCGGTTGCGAATCCGGAAGGATCGGAAGTGCTGCGTGTGGTGATGGACCGGCAGAGCGGCGATGCGCTGGAGTTGGGAAAGACCGTGGCGGCGCGGTTGCTGGAACAGGGCGCGGCGCGGTTGCTGGAGTGCGTTGCGCCAGGTGCTGCCTCGTGAGCGAATCGTCCCTGCCTTTGGCGGGGCGGACGATTTTGGTGACGCGGGCGCGGCATCAGGCTGGACGGCTGGCTGAAGCTTTGCGCCAGGTTGGCGCAGAGGTTGTCGAGATTCCGGCGATTGCGATTGTTCCTCCGGATTCTTATGCGGAGCTGGATCGCGCGCTGGGGAATTTGGCACAGTATGCGTGGCTGATTGTGACCAGCGCCAATGCGGTCGAGGCGCTGCGAGCGCGGCTGGCGGTGGTTGGCATTCCCGCTGAGGCTCTGGCTCACCTAAAAATTGCGGCGGTGGGATCGGCGACGGCTGCGGCTCTGCGTGAATTGGGGCTTGCGGTCGCGGTGACACCGGCTGAGTATGTGGCGGAGTCGCTGGTGGAGGCGGTGGGCTCGCGGGCCGACGGACAGCGGGTGCTGCTGGCGCGCGCGGCGGTGGCTCGCGATGTGATCCCCGATGCGCTGCGAACGCGAGGCGCGACCGTCGATGTGGTGGACGCTTACCGGACGGTGATTCCTGAGGAATCTGTAACAGCGATACGCACAATCTTCGGCCCGAATGGGCGCGTGCCGGATGCGGCTACGTTTACCAGCTCGTCGACAGTCACAAATTTTGCGGCATTGTTGCGGGCGGCGGACGTGGTGGCTCCGGCTGGAATGAAGACGGTTTCGATCGGGCCGGTGACCAGCGGGACGCTGCGGGAGTTGGGATGGGAGCCTGCCGCGGAAGCGGATCCGCATGATTTGGCGGGTTTGGTCGCGGCGGTGACGAACGCGCTGGCGGGCTAAAAGCACCCCCTCCCCCCTCCCCCTCGTTTTCGTAAGTGTGGAAAATAAAGGGTTTAATTTTTTTGTCTTTTTCTAAGTGTATGTAATAAAGTCACTTAGCTAAGAGCCGCTGCGTATGTATTCAAAATAAAGTGGTTAGCTCGCAGCAGGATCTCGCGCCGCTTCTGGGCGGCGGTTGGGCAAGCCAGGAAATCTCAAAGAGCGGCGTCCTTGCGGCCTGGGCCGGGGTGCAAATTGGAAAAGCTCTGTTCGTGACGAACAGAGCTTTCGTGATTTTCAGATTAGGGTTTGCGGGGGATTGAGAACAAGCGGATTCGGGTTGGCGTGGTTACGAAGGTTTGGGTTGGTCGGTCTGCTGCCGGCATTCGCAACAGCAGGTCCCTCCGCTGCGCGCTGCGCGCTCCGGTCGGGATGACAACAAAAAAGCAAGTGCGGGCGCTCTCGCGCTCTCCCACTTCTGCCAAACCCGGGCAGAAATGGGGCACCGGGTTCATTTCACTCTTCGATGGAATGCGAACCCACTCAAGCCAACACCGGGCTTGAATGGGCCACCCGGATCGCTCGAGCACCCGGATTGTTGGGGCACCGCAGTTTCCCTGATGTTTTTACTGGGTCGTTGGATTTGCTGGTTGAACCGGGAGGGTGAAGTGGCCGCCGCGGATGGTGGCTACGTCGGTGGTGGGATTTTTGCCAGTAACGGAAACGGGCAGCGGATTGCCGCCGTTGGCGTTGGGGGCGGTGGGATTGGACCAGAGGGCGCCGACTTCAATTCTCTTCTGGTTGGGGGGCTGATTGGGCGCGATTAGGTTGTGATTGAGCAGACGCTGCTTGTTGACGTAGGCCTCAATGACGCGGGCGGCGATGGGAGCGGCGGCCTCGGCGCCCCATCCGCCATGCTCGTTGAGGACGACGACGACGATGTCGGGATTACGTCGGGGCGCCATGCCGACAAACCAGGCGTTGGCGCGTTCGTTGCCGGTGCCGAGGCTCTTCACGCCAGCGCTGTGGTTGACGACTTCGGCCGTGCCAGTTTTGCCCGCGAAGTCGATGCCTTCAAGACGTGAGGCGAACGCGGTACCACCGGGGCCGTTGACGGTGTTGTACATGCCGTCGGTGAGGATTTCCCAGTTGGCGGGAGTGAGGGCGATGGTGGAGTCTCCGGAGCCGGGGAAGGAATCGACGACTGCGTGTTGGAGATCGGGCGGCAGCTCATCAGGGAAAACGGCGTGGGGACGCTTGAAGACGCCACCGGAAGCGATGCCGCTGAGTGCGCGCGCGAGCTGGATGGGGGTAACGGTGACCGCTCCCTGGCCGATGCCGACAGAAACAGTTTCGCCTGCATAATATTTTTCGTGAAAGGTGCGCAGTTTCCATTCGGTGGAAGGCATGGTGCCGGCAGCTTCGTTGGGAAGATCGACGCCGGTTTTGACGCCGATGCCGACAGAGTGTGCGTACTTCGCGATGGTGTCGATGCCGAGGCGGACGGCGAGGTTATAGAAGTAGGTGTCGCAGGACCAGGAGATGCCGTGCTCGATGTCGACTTCGCCGTGGTGTTTATCGCAGGCGTAGAAGTGTCCGTAGAGCGTGGCGCCGCCGTTGCAGTCGACTTTGAAAGTCTGCGCGACGTTTTCGCCGAGACCGGCCAGAGCCATGATGACCTTGAAGGTGGAGCCGGGGGCGAGCTGGGCCTGGATGGCCTTGTTCATCAGCGGGTGAGCGGGATCGGTGACGTACTTGCTCCACGCGTCGCGGCTGATATGGACGGAGAACTGATTGGGATCGAAGATGGGACGGCTGACCATGGCGAGGATTTCGCCGGAGTGGGGATCGAGGGCAATGACGGCGCCGTTGCGGTCGCCCATAGCATTTTCGGCGGCGCGCTGAATGTCGAGATCAATGGTGAGGCGGAGGCTTTGGCCGGGTTTGGCAGGCTCAATGCCGAGGCGTCCGACTTCGCGGCCATGGCTGTCGACGGCGATGTCCTGGGAACCGTCAGTGCCGCGCAGGAGGCCGTCGTAGGTGGATTCGACTCCGGACATGCCGACGACGTCGCCGGGCTCGTATTCAGCGTAACGGGAGTCGTTATCGAGCATGTCTTCGCTGACTTCGCCGACGTAGCCAACGATGTGGGCGGCGAAGCCGTCGCGGGGATAGAGGCGGCGCTGCTCCTGAATGGTGTCGAGCTCGGGGAGCTCGTCTTTGTGGGCCTCGATGAACTCGACTTCGTCGGGGGTGATGTCCTGTTTGAGGGGCAGCGGCTGATATTTGGGCGCCAGTGTAAATTTCTTCAGGATGGCGTCGATCTGGTCGACCGACATGTGGAGGCCGCGGGCGATGAGGGGCAGGTCGGGGGTAACGTCATGGCCCTGTTCGCGGACGAGGAAGCAGGAGACGGAGGGGTAATTGTCGACAATGAGTCGGCCTTCGCGATCGAGGATTTTGCCGCGGGGCGCAAGGATGGGGACTTTGCGGATGCGGTTGGCTTCCGCTAAGGCGTGATAATTTTGGCCGCCAATGACCTGGAGACGCCAGAGACCGAAGACGAGAATGGCGAGGATCGCCACGATGATGTACTGGATGATGGCGAGGCGGAAAGACGGGAGTTTTTCGTCGCGGTTGAGCACGGGGCTTGCCAGCTCCCGAGGCTTGAGGGGTGCAAATGCTTCGGGCAGGGGTTGACCTAAGGATAACCCAAAGGCATCGGTGGGACGGTCGGCGATAGAACGTCAGCTTGATGAATTTTGGGGGATTGGAAAAAGCGGGATGTTTTGGGAGTAGTCTTTGGGGTTGCAAATAGAAGGTCCGAACGGTAGAAGGTGACCATGGCGGAACGCAGGAAAGAAGCGGCGAAGCGGGGAACGAAGGCGCGGGCCGGGACAGGCGGCGGGGAAGGCGAGGCGGCGAAGAATCCGTTTCTGCCGCCGCGGCCGATTAGCCTGCGAACGCTGGGGGACTATCTCGATCTTTCGCCGGCAACGATTTCGCTGGTGCTGAACAATGCGCCGGGGGTTCGATCGATTCCGCAGGAGACGCGGGACCGGGTGATTGCGGCGGCGAAGAAGTTCGAATACAGGCCGAGTTTTTTTGCACGGTCGCTGCGGCGGCGGCAGAGCTTTAGCGTGGGTGTGCTGGTTCCGGAGCTGAGCGACGGCTACTCGGTGCTGGTGATGAATGGGATCGAAGAAGTGCTGATGGAAGAGGGTTATTTTTATCTGACGGCCAGCCATCGGCGGAAAGCTGACCTGATTGAGGAGTATCCGGGCTTGCTGATGGACCGGTCGGTGGAGGGGTTTATCACCATTGACACCGCACTGCAGCACAGTTTGCCGCTGCCGGTGGTGGCGGTTGCGGGACACAAGCCGCTGCCGGGGGTGACGCGGATTCTGCTGGATCATCGGCGGGCGGCAGAGCTGACACTGCGCCACCTGCACCAGCTGGGGCACCGGCAGATTGCATTCATGCGCGGACAGACGTTCAGCTCGGATTCCGACGACCGGTGGAAGAGCCTGATGACGGTGGCGAAAGAGCTGGGGCTGGAGGTTCAGCCGGAGTTGGTGGTGCGTCTGGAGCAGAATTTGTCGTCTCCGGAGCTGGGATACCCGGTACCTCTGAAGCTAATGGCGCAGAAGATTCCTTTTACCGCGCTGGTTTCGTACAACGATATTGCGGCGATTGGGGCGATTCGCGCGTTCCGCGACCACGGAGTACGGGTGCCCGACGATGTATCGGTGGTGGGATTCGACGATATTCAGGGAGCGGCGTATCACACGCCGAGCCTGACGACGATCCGGCAGCCGCTGAACAGTATGGGAAACACGGCGGCGCGGATCTTGCTGGAGCGGATCCGGGGCGGGAAGGAATTCCCGGACGAAGTACCGATTGTGCCGGAACTGATTATCAGGGAATCAACGATGCCACCAAATCCGAATCGGATGAAGAAGAAATAACAGATAGAATCGGCACAACATGTCCGCCACTCGAATGAAAGAACCGCCGCTGTGGCTGCTGTGCTTCGGCTTTGTGGTCTGCGGCATCGTAACGGTGCTGCCGGGGCCACTGCTGCCGGTGCTGGCGGCGCGGTGGGGACTGCGCGATGTGCAGTCGGGGATGTTCTTTGCCGTGGAGTTTGCGGCATCGACCATTGCGGCGATTCTGGCGCCGCGGCGGATGCGGTGGAGCCTGCCACGCGGCTACGCGCTGATGACGGTAGGGGTATTGCTGCTGGCGGTGGCGGCGCGGGCGGTGAATCCTTCGACGGGCAACGAATTGGCGCTGGGCGCTTTCACGCTGATTGGATTTGGCATTGGGCTGTCGGTGACGGCAACGAATCTGCTGGTGGGGGCGGCTCCGAAAGAGGAGCGGGCGCGGCGGCTATCCGTGGTGAATTTGTGGTGGGGGATAGGGGCGGTCGGGTGTCCGTGGATGGTGGCGGTGGCGGAGCGATCGGGAGACCTGCGCGCACTGGTAGCGGTGTTGGGATTGGCATCGTGCGTCGTTTTTGTGGCGCTGCTGCCTCTGAAGGAAGAGATGCGCGCGCCGGCGGCGAGCAAATCGCTGACAGGGGACGGGGTGGTGCTGGGCTATTTTGCGGTGCTGCTGTTCCTGTATGTGGGCGTTGAGAGCGCTGTGGGCGGGTGGATTGCGACGTACACGAATCGGTTTAGCGCGATGACGCTGATCCACGCGAGCGTGATGGTTTCAGTCTACTGGCTGGCTTTACTGGCGGGACGGGGACTGGGATCGATTGCGCTGCGGCGCGTTCCGGAGCGCGCGGTGATGGTGCCGGGACTGGCAATGTCGCTGACCGCAGTGACAATATTGGTGACGCCGCACAGCGAGATTATGGTGGTGGCGGCGGTGGCGATTGCGGGGTTTGGGTTCGGGCCGGTCTTCCCGATTGGCGTGTCGCGCCTTCTGACACGGGTGACGGACAGCCGCAATACGGGATGGGTGTTCGCGACGTGCGCCAGCGGCGGCGCGGTGCTGCCATGGCTCACGGGGTTGGTGTCGACACGGTCGGGTTCGCTGCGGATCGGGTTCGCGGTACCGCTGATAGCGCTGGCGCTGATACTGCTGATGGCGCTGGCCGAGAACGCGATTCTCGAGGATGACGGGGCGAAAAGCTGAGAGCTTAGGCGGGCGGTTGATCAACCCTGCGGCGACCGCGAATGAAATCCCTCAGGGGCTCAAGCCCAGGACTATTTCGGCCGTTTACGGCACGACTGAAGTCGTGCCCTGATACGGAACGCAGGGGCTGAAGCCCAACGTATCTGCTGCTCTTTACGAAACACATTTAGCTAGAGCTTCTCGTAGAACTCGCAGGCGGAGCACGAGATGTAAACGCCGCCGGGGGTTCCGCGCTCGCGGTCTTTGACGCGCTTGACGATGCGGGTGGGCTTGGAGCACTTGGGGCAGTCGGTGCTCTTGGTGGTGTCCATCACTTTTTTACGGTCGCCAGTTTTGGCAATCTTCGCCATGGTGCAACTCCTGAAAGATCTTGATGACGCGCTCGGTTCGAGAGGCGCGAAACGTCCGGAGCGCTTGCGGAGATTCACCTGATCTGTGCAGGGAGACTCGCCACGCCAGCGAAACGATTCGCTGGGGAACGCCGGTACGCGTTATGCATAATTTTACACGATGGTTTGGATTTGGAGGTTCGCCGTGACATTAGTCACTGCGCGGGAGGGGAGTTTGCCGCCAGGATCGAGGGAGGACGGGAGCGGCAGAGATGAGCGGGCAATTCGCTGACAAGGATGCGGCCGCAGCCACTGAAGGCGCGGTACGGACGATGCGGGAACGGAAGAGGGTGGTACGGCGGGCTGCGCCGGACCGGTCGCAGAAGCTGCGGAGGATGACACAGGGTGCGTTTGTGGCGCTGAACGCCTTTATTGGGCTGCAATTTTACGTATGGGTGCGGTGGCTGGAGATTCGAGGGCCGGGATCGCCGGTGGGGCGGCCGACAGGCGTGGATGGGTGGCTGCCGATCGCCGGATTGATGAATTTGAAGTATTGGCTGGTGACGGGAAACGTGCCGGCGATGCATCCGGCAGCGATGTTTTTGCTGATCGCGTTTCTGCTGATGAGCGTGGCACTGAAGAAGGCTTTTTGCTCGTGGCTGTGCCCAGTGGGGACGGTCTCAGAATATTTGTGGAAGCTGGGGCGGAAGGTTTTTGGGCGGAATTTTACGGTGCCGCGGTGGCTGGACCTGGGGCTGCGCGGGCTGAAGTATGTGCTGCTGGGATTCTTTGTGTTCGCGATTGCGACGATGTCGGCGGCGGCGCTCGAGGACTTTATGAGCTCGCCGTATGGGATGGTGGCGGACGTGAAGATGCTGAACCTCTTCCGAACGCTGGGGCCCGTGGGGATTGGCGTGTTGGTGGTACTGGTGGCACTGTCGGTAGCGATCCAGAATTTCTGGTGCCGGTATATGTGCCCGTATGGGGCGCTGATGGGGCTGGCTTCCCTGCTGAGCCCGATGAAGATCCGGCGGGATCCGCAGGCATGCATTGATTGCGGGAAATGCGGGAAGGCTTGCCCATCGCATGTGCGGGTGGATCATCTGGTACAGGTGCGGACGGTGGAATGCAACGCGTGCATGGCCTGCGTGGCTTCGTGTCCGGTGGAACATGGGCTGCAATTTTCGCTGCCGCCAAAGCGGGAGGCGACGGAATCGCGCTGGCGCGGGCGGGCGGTGACGCCGCGGACGATGGTGGTGATTCTGGCGTGCTTATTTTTCGGCGTGGTGCTGGTGGCGCGGGCTATGGGGCACTGGCGGACGAATTTGCCGGAGGCAATTTACGCGCGGCTGGTGCCGCATGCGAATGAGGTGAGTCACCCGGGGATGTGAGCAAGACAGGGTGTAGGCGGAAGTGTGTAGCGTGTAGGAAAACACACGCCCGGCATTGGGCGAGCGCGGGATTACTCTGCGTGGATTTCGTAGTGGCCGCCTTGATTCAAAACGATGGCTACTCGGGTGCCGTTTTCCGCTGGGGGGGATGGATGCATGGCTCCGTTGACCAGGACATGGCCGGTGCCTGGCGAGAGCGGATAGAGGACGGTCGCTTCGATTCCTGCGGGCAGATCAATCACCAGATGCATGCTGTGTTCGTCGTGGGTGTGGCGCACGTCTACGGAGAGAAGACCGTGCGGGGTGGGCTCAGCGCCTTTGGCCCAGGTGAGATTGACGAGGTCGGGGCGGATGGTGGTTTGGGCGAAGCCGGGGCCGGTGGGCTGGATGCCGAGGATCTGCTCCATGAGCCAGTAAGAAGGGCCGCTGGACCAGCCGTGGGCGAGCGAGATGCGATAGCCCGCGGTGTCGTCGGCCTGAAGATCGACATGGGGATCGTCTTTCGGCCAGGTGGGATCGTAGGCTTCCCAGAAGCTGGTTGCGCCTTCGGCGATCATGCCGCCCCAGTATTCGCGGATCCAGGCGAGGGCTGCGTCGCGATGATTGATGTCGGCCAGGGCGTCGAGGACGTAGGAGCCGTAGTAGGGGCTCACGATGTCGGGGCGGTAGGTGGGCTGTCCGACATTCGCGAGAACGTTTTGCCAGATTGCGGGATATTGTTGGGGCGTGGCTGCTCCGGCGAGGACGGCCATAGAGTTGGTTTGCCAGCGCGGACCGTAGGTGCCGTCGGAGGCGAGGCCCGCCTGGTCGGATTTGGATAGCTCGGCGGCACGCTGTTCGAAGTGCGTGGCGTTTTGGGTGTCGCCGATTTGGCGGAGGAGCCACGCGCCTTCGCGGTAGGCGCGAATGTATTCGAGGGTGGTGGTTTTGCGGGTCTCCGGCGTGTCGCCGTTGAGGCCGTTGGCCCAATCCACATAGAGCCACTGTTTGGTGTGATTGATGAAGTTGTTCTGCGCGTCGAAGTCCTTGTCCATGAATTCGAGAAGTTGGACGAGGCGGTCGTGCATGGAGGTTACGTACTCGATGCGGCCGGTATGGCGGAGGTAGTCAGCGAGATAGGTGAACCAGTAGGAGGAGTAGCCTGGGATGCCGTTGACGTGGCCGCGAATGGGCGCTTCGCCGATGAGGCGAGTGAGGGTGTCTTCGACGAGGAAGTGATCGGCGAAGACGGCGTCGATGACGCGTCCGCTGACGTCGGTGTCGCCCATCCAGCGGCCGCGGTCGCGCTTGGGAGCGTCCCAGATGTCGTCCTGCATACAGAGATGGCTGGTGTAGACGCCGGTTTCCCAGATGCGATTGAGCAGGGGGTCGGAAGAATCGAAGGAGCCGAGGTAGTGGACGGGGTAGTAGATGTTCTCGAGGTCGATCGATTTGAAGGTGAGTGTGGGCGGCCCAGAGAGAAAGCGGATGCGCGCATAGCGGAAGGCGGATTTGGGGCCGGTGCCGGAGAGGTTCGGGGCGAGGTGGAGGACGTCTTCGCCGAGGTACGGCTCGTTGTTGAGTTCTCCGAGGGATTCGCCATAGGCGATGGAGACGGTGACGGGCGCGTCGGTGCTGGAGACGACCTGGAGGCGGCCAGTGACTTCGCGACCGAAGTCGAGGGTGATGCCGGGGATGTATTGGCCAGCGGGGCGGTTGGGGTCGAGGTGGACCGTGA
>DATHQV010000062.1:0-4733 GCA_035482355.1 Acidobacteriaceae bacterium
CGCAAAAGGACCGCGGGCGGGGAGTTGCGGTTGGGGACGACGGCGATGTACATGCGAACATGTAATCACACTATTCCGCTAACAACAAGTATTATACCGTATATTACATGAGAACATATTTGCCGCCTAAATTTCACCCAATCTTCACCACTCAAGCGATTAGTCTCGATTTAGGACCCCGCCGGGCGCGGAACTTCGGTCTAACGAGCCGAGCTGTGCATTACCTGTTAGCGGCGGCGGGCGAAGGGGCCATTTGGGCGGACTGGTCCGGGCCAGACCGCTAATGGCGGGTAGCGGCGAGTGACCCCGGTTGCCGTCCCCAGGCATCATGAGCGGCGGAAGCTTTCGTTATGAGTTTTTTTAAGGCATAAGCAGATCTATCAATCCGATGGGGCTTTGGGTTGAAGCGGGCGGGGCGAGGCCATTATGGCTTCGCCCCGCTTCCCATCGTTTCGATGAGTCTGCGACCGGCTATTCCTCAGCGGGTTGGTCTCCACCAGAGCCCGCCTCCGCTTTGCTGGCCGCTTTGCATCTTGAACCCGCCGGGCTGATCGTGTAAACCACCATCTGACAGAATTGGTTTGCGATCGAGTTTTGATTTCGCATTGAGCCGGACGCTTGCAGCGTCCCGGAGAGGATAGCAGTCCCCTCCGGGACATGAGCTTTCTGGGAGCAATCACCTCCCATGAGCCCTTCTGAGAATGGTACACGCCATCCCGAAAATCAAGAGCCTCCGCGGCAGAAGCGATTGGCTCGGCGTCCGCGCGCGCGGCGGTGTTTGCTGAAGGGATGTGAGGAACGGTTTCATCCCCGGCGGGCGCGCCAGCGCTATTGCAGCGAGGGATGCCGGGTGGCGGCGCGAAAATGGTCGCGCTGGAAAGCTCAGCAAAAATACCGGGCTACGGCGGTGGGGAAGAGAAAGCGGAACGGGCAGAGTTGCCGTTACCGTGAGCGCGTCAAAAAGCGGAATCAACCACCGGAAGAAGCCGTTGCTGAGGCCGCGAGGGTAATCACTCAAGGTTTTTTTCGACCACTGCTGCGACCGCCCCGGCTGCTATGAAGAGTTCGTTCGCCAGAGGCGCTCGCCCCTGCAGCGATTCTGCTCCCCCCAATGCCGGCGGGCGATGGAACGGGTTTGGGAGCGGGAGCGGCATTGGCGGAAGAGCCGGCAGCCAACGCGCGCCGGCTGATCGCAGATAGCCCCGACATATTGACCCACCGCCCGCCTCTCGATTTAATTCAGCCTATTGCTGCAAGGAGGGGACGCGAGTGCTGCGCTGGGCTGACGAGCATCTATTGGAACTGCAACGTGAAGCGATCGGGGAATACTACGGCCGCTATCGCCTGCACGTGCCGGAAGCCGAACGCGCCATGGCGCGATCTCTCGAACGCTACGGGCAGTTATCGCCGGTGGTAGTGTGCAGACGGCTCGACCGTTATGAGCTCATCGACGGTTTCAAGCGGCTGAGCGCGGCGCGCGGAATGGCTCAACTGCCGCATCTCTCGGCTCGGATCATGGAAGCCGACGAGCGGACGGCCAAGGCCGCCATCTACGGCCTCAATCGCGCCGGAGGGCGGACGCGCGAACTGGAAGAAGCCTGGATCATCCAGGCGCTGGTGCGCGAGGACGAGCTGAGTCAGGTGGAAGTGGCGGAGCTGTTGGGACGCCACAAGAGCTGGGTGTGCCGCCGTCTGGCTCTGATCGAGCGCCTCGGGGCGAAAGCGCGCGACGAGTTGCGAGTGGGTTTGTTGTCGCCCACCGCGGCACGGCAGATGGTACGGTTGCCGGAGGGCAACCAGGGGGAAGTTCTGGAGGCCGTCCGGCGCGAGGCGCTGTCGGGCGCGGAACTGATCGGGGTAGTGAATCTTTGGCTGGGATGTGCCGACCGTCGGCAGCAGGAATACTTGCTGGCGCATCCGCGCGAAGCCCTTTCCCAAGGCAACGGACCAGGTGGGGCGGTGCGCGATCCCCGGCTGAGCGAAGCCGGGAATCATGTATGGAAGCGGGTGGGCTTGTTGCTGGACGTGCTGGGCCGCATGGAAGTTTGGTTGGCGCATCACGGGCGCGCAGGACTCACGCCCGAAGATCGCGTTGTGCTGGCCCCGCGTTTTCAGAAACTGTCGCGGGATGCAGGATCGGTGGCGGCGCTGAGCCTCGACCTGGTGAGCGAGATGAAGACCACATGAACGAAGTCACCCGCAACGAGATCGTTCGTCTTCGCGGCAACGGCGCTTCCGAGCGGAGTATCGCCCGCATGCTCGGAATCGATCGTAAGAGCGTGTCCCGGGTGCTGAAGCAACAACGGGATCGCAGGACCGGGGTGATGGAAAGGGAGTCCCGGCCGCGCCCGAGCCAGCTGGACCCGTATGCGGATCAGATCGCGCAACTGCTGGAGCGCTATCCGAATCTGACCGCGGTTCGACTGCATGAGGAGCTGCGCAGGCTCGGTTTTCAAGGTCGCTACACCATCGTGCGGGAACGGCTGCGCACGCTAAGACCACATCCGCCGAAGCCGCTTGTGCGGCGATTCGAAACAGCTCCAGGGGTGCAGGCACAGATGGATTACTCGCCTTACGATATTGCATTCACCGCCGAAGGCCGTCGGCGCGTGCATGCTTTCAGTTATGTACTGGGTTATTCGCGCCGTCAGTATCTGCGGTTTGTGGAAGCGCAGGATTTCGTCACCACGATCCGCGAGCACGTTCGTGCTTTCGAGTATCTGGGCGGCCTGGCAACCACCTGTCTCTACGACAACATGAAGGTGGTGGTGACTAGTTATGACGGCGACCAGCCTGTCTACAACACGCGGTTTCTCTCCTTCGCTACGCATTACGGTTTTCAGCCATGGGCCTGCAGACCTCATCGCCCGGAAACGAAGGGCAAGGTGGAAAGGCCTTTCGCGTATGTAGAGGCCAACCTTCTCAATGGCCGAACTTTCACTTCGCTGGAGCACCTGAACGAGATCGCTATGCGCTGGCTGGCCGAGACCGCCGATGTGCGCATCCACCGGGAGACCCGGCGAAGGCCGATCGACTTATATGAGGAAGAGAAACCGCACCTGCTCGCCTTGCCCGCGCAGCCTTACGACACTGCCCAGGTCCTGTATCGGACGGTAAATCCTGAAGGCCACGTCGCCTATCTGCAGAACTTCTATTCGGTTCCCTGGCAGCGCATCGGCGAACTGCTGCCGGTGCGCATCACCGAAAAGGAACTCGTGGTCTATGGGCCCGACGTGAAGGAGATCGCACGCCATCAACTGTGCCCTTCCGGAACCACCGGAGAGAAGCGCAGCCGGACTGAGCATGCGCCAGGACGCGATCACCGGCATAAGTATGAGTTGCTGAAACAGCGATTCGCGGAGTTCGGGCCGGAGGGAGTTCTGTTTCTCGACGAACTGATCCGGGTCAAACGCTGCGGCAAAGACGAGGCCGCACGCGTCCTCGGTCTGCTGGCCACGTATCATCGCGAGGATCTGGTGTGTGCTCTGCAGCGGGCCGTCCGCTACCGCGCTTTCTCGTGGTCGGCCGTCGAGCGGATTCTGGCGGCGCAGGCACGGCCACGGTCCGGTTTGGAATCGCTTGCCCTTGAAGCCCGCGACCAGCTCAGCGAAATGCTCCGGCAGAGTTCTCTCGACCCGCGCTCCACGGCTGAGTATCAGTCGCTGCTGGAAGAAACGGCGATCCGCGATGAAGAAGATGACGACCGCCCAGCTGCGTGACCAGTGCCTGAGCCACTTCACCACGCTGGGGATTCCGCTGCAGCCGGCGTCGCTGGACCAAGCCCTGGCCCGCGCTGAGAAGGAGAATCTTTCTCACCTGTACTTCCTCGATCTGCTGCTGGGCGCGCAGGCCGATGCGCGCCGCGAACGCGCGGTGGCGCGCCGCATCCTGGAAGCCCGGTTCGCGGAGAACAAGGCGCTCGAAGGATTCAACTGGCAGTTCAATCCCAAGGCCTTCGACCGCCTGCAGATCGAGGAACTAGCCACCGGCGATTTTATCCGCCGCCGGACCAATCTGCTGCTGGTGGGATGGAGCGGTGTAGGCAAGAGCCATATCATTCAAGCCGTGGGGCAGAAAGCCTGCGTGCGGGGCTATCGCGTTATGTACCGGACATCCGCCAAACTGCTTGCAGATCTGACCGCTTCACTCGCCGACAAAACCCTTCCCGCCCGGCTGCGCCGCTATGCGAGTCCGGATCTGTTGATTATCGATGAGTTCGGGTTTGACCTGATCGAGCGCACAGAATGTCCACAGGCGGCCCATCTGCTGTACAAGATCATCGCTTCGCGAAATCAGAAACGTTCCACGGCGCTGGTGACCAATGTGGATTTCGAAAAATGGGGAGACTATCTGGCCGACGGTCCTTTGGCCATGGCTTTCCTGGACCGCCTGGTCGAAGGCGCCATCATCCTCAAGGTCAAAGGCAAGTCGTATCGCGCACCGCAGACCAACGGCGGCGACGACAAACCGGCCTGAACAATCAAGCGGGGCCTCGCTCATCCTTCGGCGTGCTTGTCGGCAGCCATCGCGTAACCGCACCACTGGTCCCTTCTTACCCGCCAAAATGGCCCCGTACTTCGCCGCCACCGACACGATTCCATCAACGGTGGGCTTCTTGCCGCGATCCTCCGGCCGGGTGCGTTGAAGCTTATCCTGCAACTTCTCCAGCTGGCGTTTCCGTTTGTTAATTTCCCGGGTCAGAGTCTTCCGCTGGGCGTTAAACAACTGCTGAT
>DATHQV010000063.1:0-3755 GCA_035482355.1 Acidobacteriaceae bacterium
GGCATCGATCTCAGACGCAGCCGAAGTGATGGTGCTGCGACGGGATGGCTACGCAGCTGCCGCGAAGGGCTCGAATGGCTTCGTCTGCATCGTCGAGCGATCCTGGGGGAAGGCGACCGATGACCCGGAATTCTGGAACCCCAAGATGCGCGCACCGCATTGCTTCAACCCGGCAGCCTCAAGGACGTTTCTGCCCATCTTCCTGCAGAAAACCAAACTTGTGCTGGCAGGAAAATCGAGAGCACAGATCCTGGCGGAGACTGCGTCCACATTGGACAAGGGAGAACTACCGGCGCTGGCTCCGGGAGCGATGTGCTACATGATGGCAAAGCAGCAGTACCTGAGCGACGATGACAAAAGCTGGCATCCCCATGTCAATGTTCTTCGTTTCGGGTGATGCCGTGAAAAGCTGTGGAGCCAACCTGCCTGGTTCGCCGGTGATAGCAGGGGACGATCCGGAAGAAAGGGTGACCGTCTTCATGGTTTTGGCCGGCACTTGGTCCGACGGGACGCCGGGACCATCGACGATGCACTGACGGCAATCCGCCTAGGCAACTCGCACCACGGTCAGCCGTATGTGAATCGGCCCTCCTGGGCCAGCTAACATTAGCGCATGCCTGACACCTCGCCCGCCGATCTCGCTTCGCCCGAGGTTCTTGCCCGCGCCCGAAAAATCAAGCTGTTCCTGATGGATGTGGACGGCACGCTCACGGCTGGCGGCGTCTGCCTGATCTCGAGTACCGCCCCCGACGAGTCGGGCGCCGCGAGCGTCTCGGAGATGAAGATCTTCAACGCAAAGGACGGGCAGGGCCTTTCGCTGGCAAATACCATGGGCATCCAGACGGGTTTCATTACGGGCCGGCGCTCGCCGGCGGTCGCAAAGCGTGCCGAGGAACTCAAGGTTACTTTTGTTTACCTGGGGCAAGCGAGAAAGACGCAAGCGTTCGAGGAATGTGTCGAGAAGGCCGGCGTCACCCACGAAGAAGTGGCCTATATGGGTGACGATTTGCCGGATATACCGCTGGCGCAGCGCGCCGGTCTGGCTGTTTCCGTGGCCGATGGAGCAGACGAGTTAAAAGCGGTTTGCCATTATGTCACGAAGCGACTGGCCGGCCGGGGTGCGGCGCGCGAAGTCGTAGAACTGATTTTGAAGGCGCAAGGGCGATGGGACGAGGCGGTGCCGCTGGCCCTGGCATAGTTCAGCGCGTGCCTATCCCCAGGTCGTCCGAATATCCGGCCTTCAGACGCGGCCACTGGGAGAGGGGACGTCCATCTTTACGCATCGTGTCCGTGCCTTCTGGCGGTTGCGGCCAGCCGTCCGGCGAGTCCTCAAACCGCTCCTGCCGCCCGTAGACGGTCAGGTCGAGCAGGCGATAGCTGTTATCCATGTATTCGACGCCGCGGCTGGTCGTCCAGTAGGTCTCGAAGACTTTCGATCCTTGCCGCAAGTAGCAGACGAGGTGCATCCTGCCCACCCGGCGTCCCTCCAAGAGAACCTCTAACGAGCCCAGGGCTGAATACCAGGGCATCTCCCAGCCCATGAAGTCGCGATAGCGCCTGCTCTCGTCGTACGGGCCCTGGCAGAACACGGCGTAGGTGGCATCGCGGGCATGGATATATGAGAGCTCGCGCACGTTTGATGTGGCCCAGGTGCAGCCCTCGCACTGCTCCGGCGCCGGTTTGCCGGTATGCCACATGAAGTAATAGGCAATGAGCAGGCGGCGTCCCTCAAACGCGTCCAATAGCGTGACCGGGCCATGCTCGCCGATGAGCAACGTGGTTGCCGGCACCTCGACCATCGGCAGAAGCCGGCGCGCGGCGGCAAGGGCGTCGCCTTCTCTGGTGTGGGCTTTCTCCCGGACGCGCAAGGCGTCGAGCTCCGCATTGAAGGTGCTGCGATCGACGATGGGGGGCGCTGCAAGTTCATCGTTCATGATGTTTCTCGTTCCTCTCCGTTCATATCTGCACTTCTGCGTCGCGCGTTCCAAACGCCTCACGACGCATAGGAAGCAACGCCGTTGCCGAAAGACCAGTCCTCCTTAGCGCACTCGACGAGGTTGATGAGCACGTCTTCCGGGCGGATGCCCGGCTCGATGGCGAGCAGTTCGGCGATTCGGGCGTAGAGCGCTTTCTTCTGCTCCAGCGTCCGTCCCGCGTTCAGCGTGATCTGAATGTACACAACATCATCGGTGCGATTGATGCCGAGGTAGGAGGGATCGTAGACCAGCCCTTCAGCAGGGTGATCGGTGATCACCTGAAAGCGGTCGTGCTCCGGCATGTTGATCGTCTCCCGCATGGCGCGGTAGACCATGTCTCCGATCTTGCGGCGATATTCCGGGGTCTTTCCCTGACGCAGGTCGATGCGAACGAGTGGCATGACCGCATTATCCCAGGCGGTGTCCTTCTGTTACGATCAGCCGTGGCCCGTTTGAGAATCCTGTCCACGGCGCAGCGGATCGCGGTGGTGGTTGCGGCCGTGTTTTACATCGCGGCCGGGGCGTTGCATTTCATCAAGCCCGCGCCCTATTTAAGGATCATGCCGCCTTATGTCCCGTGGCACGGGGCGATGGTGCGGATCAGCGGCGCTTTTGAAATACTGGGCGGGCTGGGACTGCTGGTGCCCGCAACGCGGAGGGCGGCGGCGTGGATGCTGGTGATGCTGCTGATAGCGATCTTTCCGGCCAACCTGTATATGGCGCTGCATCCGGTTGAGGCGGGGGCCGCCGCGCTTGCGCCGGTGCTCAGGTGGGGGCGTCTTCCTCTGCAGGCGCTCCTGATCTGGTGGCTGCTGTGGTGTACGCGGCCTCGATACGTGCTGCGGTGATTCCCTGGCGGCCAAAATCAGGGCTGCTTTAACAGTGCGGCGCCGGTTTCCGGGCTCGCGCCGCTTGCTAACGCCGCCATCGCCTCGCCTGTGCTTGTTGCCCGCAAGGTGTACCTCCTTTTGATATTCCGTTCTGTTCCTGAAACGCGCATCAGTTTTCTTCTGTCCGGCCGCGCATTTGAGCCTTCAACGACGCACGCTGTCCGAAAGCATACGTACGGTGCAACTAACAGACCGCGCCGAGCGACCGCGCAATTGGTTGACCGATCCGTCTGCCTGCCGGGCGGACGCTTCCTCATGAAAGGCTCCGATGAGCGTGGCCGAAACACAAGGAGGAAAACATGAAACTTATTTCAAACCACGAACTGCAGCAGCGGAGCCGAGAGCGAATTGTCGATACTGTTCTGCAAAGTGTCCGAAGTGCTGGCGTGCACCAGTCGCGGATCGCCCGAGCGCCGGAACGCTCTGGCTTCGCTGGAAAACATCAGCGGGGCACGCGCTTTCGTCATGAGCGCACGCCAGCCGTAAGAGGACGGGGCCGCTGTATTAGCGGCTCCGATCCTGTTCGGGCCTCCCCGCGCCGTTCCGTTTCAAGGCGACGGCGGGGCAGGCGCTCTCGATCAAGAGCATAGGCTTGGGTTGCGACCGATGTTGCCGCTATTCGCATAACTTTCTGGATTGAACCTTTTCGCGGCGTTGGGCAAAAAGCCCGTACTTGGGCGTCTGATTACATTGAGCGCACGGCGTCTTCCGCCACCACTGCTTCGGCCTTGTTTCGTGGGCGCTTCCCAGCGACTTCGTCGAAGGCACATCATTCCTTTCCCCGAATCAACTGCATGAAGGCTTCAATCTTCTTCGTAATTTGCGCGCGGTCGGGGCCGAGATTCTGCTCCAGGCAAATTCCGCAAAAGAACGTGATGATTAGATCAGC
>DATHQV010000064.1:0-23700 GCA_035482355.1 Acidobacteriaceae bacterium
GGCACGCCGCCCGCCAGAAACACCTGCACCGTCGCAAATCCCCGCGGCCCATTCGGCAGCGCATCCACAATGCGCGGAACTTCGCGGTTCACCCGCATCCAGTCCGCCACGCTCGGCCGCTTCCGTCCCGCCGCATGAGCAATGGCCGGCACATGCAGCAGCAGATTCGTCGACCCGCCAAACGCCGCATACACCACCATCGCATTCTCAAACGCCCCATCGGTCAGAATGTCCCTTGTCCCCACACTCATTTGCCGCAACCGCAGCAGCGCCGCCGCCGATCGCCGCGCCGCATCCAGCCAAATCGGCTGGCCCGATGGAGCCAGCGCCGTATGCGGCAACGCCAGCCCCAGCGCCTCCGCCACCACCTGCGAAGTCGCCGCCGTCCCCAGGAACTGGCACCCGCCTCCCGGACTCGCGCACGCCTTGCATCCCATCTCCGCCGCATACTCCAGCGAGATTTGCCCCTGCGCAAAGCGCGCGCCAATCGTCTGCACCCGCCCCGCATCCTCGCCGTTTTCCGGCAGCAGCGTCACGCCCCCTGGAATCAGCACCGACGGCAGCGGGCCCGACGAAGCCAGCGCCATCAGCATCGCCGGCAACCCCTTGTCGCACGTGGCCACGCCCAGCACGCCCGCCCGCGTCGGCAGCGAGCGCATCAGACGCCGCAACACGATCGCCGCATCATTTCTGTACGGCAGCGAATCCAACATCCCCGTCGTGCCCTGCGTTCGCCCGTCGCACGGATCGGTCACCGCCCCCGCAAACGGCAACGCCTCCATCGCCTTCAGCGCGCGCGCCGCCTCCGCCACCAGCAGCCCAACTTCCCAATGTCCAGTGTGAAATCCCAGCGCAATCGGTGTCCCATCCTCCGCCCGCATCCCGCCCTGCGTGCTCAGAATCAGCACTTCCGGCCCGCCCAGCCGGCGCGCTTCCCAACCCATCCCCACATCCTGACTCAGCCCAAACAAATTCCCTGAAGGCTCCGTCAGCAGCATCTCCGGCGTCAGCAACAGCGAACCCTCGGGCCCCGCGGCATGCGTAGCAACACCGTTAAGATCCAGCCCCTCAGACTCCAACACCTCTTCAACCGCAATCGCCCGCATCGCTCCGCCTGACTCCCGACTACTGACTCATGACAACTGAATCCTGATTACTGACTATTGTTCACTGACCGCTGAACGCAGGTCGCTGACCGCTGGCGGCTTCCCCATCCCCAGCAACACCACCCCCGACAAAATCACCGACAACGACATCAGCAGAAATCCCGCCTTCGAACTCCCCGTAAAATTTTGCAGCGTGCCCACTAACTCCACACCGAAAAACCCACCCAGCGCCCCACAACAATTGATCAGCGCAATCGTCTCTCCCGCCACATTGCGCGGCAGCAGTTCCGGTACCATCGCGAAAAACGGCCCGTAGGGTGCATACATGCAGCTTCCCGCCACAATCAAACACCCAAACGCCAGGGGAAACGACTTCTCCACACTGAAATGCGATCCTGCCAGCGCCACTCCGGCGATGATCAAAAACGGCCAAACAAATTCACGCCGCCGCGCACTCTTATCCGAGAAATGCGACACCGCCAGCATCAGCAGCACCGCCGCCAGATACGGAGCCGCCGTCAGCAACCCCGTCCTTCCCATCGCCGCGCCCGTCGCATTGCGAATCACCACCGGCAGCCACAGCACGAACCCATAAATTCCCAGGCTCCAGAAAAAGTAATTCACGCACAGCCGCACCACATTCTTCTGCCGGAATGCCGCGCCCAGGCTCGCGATCCGCGGCACCGTTGTCTGCTCGCGCTCCAACTCGGCTTCCAGCGTCGCACGCGCCTCCGGCCCCATCCACCGCGCCTCCCGCGGACCATCCCGCACCAGCGCCAGCCACACCCCGCCCCACAGCACCGAAACCACGCCCTCGAGAATGAACGCCCGCTGCCATCCAATCGACGCAATCAGAAATCCCGTCACCGCCGACATCCACAGCACCGTCAGCGGATTCCCCAGCATCATCAGCGCATTTGCCCGCGACCGCTCCGCCCGCGTAAACCAGCGCGTCAGCAGAATCAGCATGGCCGGAAACACGAAGCTTTCCGCCACTCCCAGCAGCACGCGGTCCACCACCAGCAGCCAGTAGACGCGGATCACCCCAGTCAGCGCCGCGAACGTGCCCCACGCCACCAGCGCCCCAAACACCATCCACCGCGCGCTGGTCCGCTGCATCAGCGCGACGGCCGGAATCTGCGGCAAAAAATATCCAAGGAAAAACAGCGACCCCAGCAGCGTCGACTGGTAGCCGCTGATGTGCAGCGTCTTCGCCAGCCCCGCAGCCGCGCCAAACCCGTAGTTCGCGCGATCCAGATACGCCAGGCTGTACGTCACGAACGCCGTCGGCAGGATCACCGCCCAGCGCTTGCGCAGATCCGCGTCGCTTCGATTCATCGCATCCATGAAGATCAGCGACAACGGCCATCAGGCAAGGTGCCGGTGCCCCTACACGCTATACGCTACACGCCAAACGCTGCAGTTCTACACCCTATCCCCTACACCCTGCCTTCAAAACTCCAGCCTCACGCCCAACTGTGCCGCAAACGGAATCCCCACGGTCGTCCCCGGCCCAAAGAAATCGCCCAGCGCCCCACCCGCCAACCGCAGTTGATTCGGGCTCGTCAGCGGCTCGGTCGTCGAACACGACGCATCGGTGCAAATATCCGTCACATTCCCCGCCGCTGCTTCCGCCGCCGGCACCGGCAGCGCCGCAATGTTGGTCACATAATTCGCGCCCGGATTATTCCGGTTAAACACATTGAAGAATTCCGCAAACGGCATCACCGACCACCGATCCTGGAACGAGATCGGCCGCGCCACTCGCAAATCCGCCTGGATATACGGCGTCCCGCGGAACTGATCCAGCGGCTCTGGCACGCCATTGACCGAGATCCGCCCCGAGTTGTCCGCCGTCGTCAGCGTGAACGGCCGCGCGCTCTCCGCCTGCGTCACCGTGCTCACTTCCATGCCGCCCGGCGCGTGCCACGTCCCTGCCAGTACCGCGCGATGCCGCACGTCTTCTCCCGACGGCCCATAATCCCCCGGCCCAAACGCATCCAGCGGATTGCAAACCCCGTTCACGTAGTCGAACAACTCGCCCAGCACGCAGCCCCACGTCTGCGCTTTTGACAACGTGTAATTCGCAATCAAATTCAGCCGATGGCTCACATTCCCCTGCAAATGTAGCATCAACGAGTTGTAGCTCGAGCGGTTGTCCGAATGAAAGTCGTTGATGTCCGGCACGACATTCGCCTGGTTAGGATCGTCCGGCGCCAGCAACGGCGTGAACAAATTCGTTCCGCCCGTATAGCTGTATCCGCGATACGCGTGGTTCCCCTGCTCGTGCGTGTAGTCCGCACTCATCATCCAGTTCGCGTTGAACGCGTGTTGCACCCCGCCTGTCGCGTGAATCGCATACGGCGTCCGATAGTTGGGATCGATCAGGTTCCCCGCTCCGCCAAATGCATCCCCGGGAATGCAACCCGCATTCTCCGACCCTCCCGGATTCTGCGCGGGATCCTTGCATTCGCCCGCCGGCGTGTTCACCGCCTGAAACGCCGTCACCCAGCCGTTCTGCGCCAGATCGTTGAAGTAGAGCCCAAATCCCGCGCGTATCACCGTGTTCCCCTTGCTCGTCGGCTGCCACGCCAACCCCAGCCGCGGAGCAAACTGCTTGCGATCGTCGCGCGGCACGCCCGTCGCCAGCGGAATATGTAACGCCTGCAGTGTTAAATAGGCTGGATTCTCCGCCTCGCTCCGTCCCGACGCCGTAAACAGCCCTTCCGTCGTCGACCAGCGCAGCCCGTAATTTACCGTCAGGCGCTGCGTCGCGCGCCACGAATCCTCTGCATATAGCGCCACACGCTGCACGTTCTGCGAAAACTCACCGCCCAGGTTTGACGTTGACGCATCCGACGCCATGTCCCCCGCAAACTGCCCTGGATTCGTCAGGTAATACGTCGGATTCTGCGGAAATTGATACAGCGTTTCCGTATTCCCGGGAAAGCCTCCGCTCAGCACCGGCTCGTGAATAAAGTTCATCCCGAATCGCACCGCATGCCGCGCCCGGTCATTCGCAACGTCGTAACGCAGCTGATATTTTTCCTGGTTGCGCAGCGACGGAAAAAACGTGATCGGCGTCGCAAACTGGTTATCGCCGTACGTCTCAAATCCCGATACCGTCAGTGAAGTTGAGCTGAAGGGAAACGCCAGCGCGAAGCCCAAATCCGAATTCCGCGTCTGCGTCAGATGCAGCCCGCTCCCGCCCAGCACCAGCCGCCCCACCCATGTCTGATTGAACAACAACTGATTGCTGATCGCCAGATTCAAATAGTTGTTGTGCGTCAGCAGCCCCGTCGAAGGCAGCGTTCCCTGCTCCACCAGATCGTTGTGCGTCGTGTAATCGTCGCTCGACCCGCGCAGAAACCACGACGACCGCGGCGTTTGCGCCCAGTCAAAGCGCAGCGACTCAAAATAATCTCGAAACGGGATCGGCACATTCGCCGGAACCGGAATCAAGTTCACACCCGGAATCAATCCCTCCGAGGCCAGCGTGGACAGAGCATCGAACTGTGTCGTGCTCGCCGGACTGTACGCAATGCTCGCGTCCTCGTGGACCGCCTCCGCCGCCGCAAAGAACCAAACCTTGTCGCGCACCACCGGGCCGCCCGTCGTCCCCGCGTAGTTCTGCCGGGAAAAAGGCTGCTTCGGATTCGGCGCCGGATTTTCAATCGGGTACCGCGCATTCAGCGCCGCCGCACGGTCGTAGAAGGCCCCGCCCCCATGCCAATCGTTCGTCCCGCGTTTCGTCGTCAGCACCACCGACGCCGCCGTCGTCCCCCCGGTATCCGCATCCTCCTGGGCCGTGCGCATGGCAAACTCTTCCACCGCATCCGGAGAAAAGTTCTGCAGAAATCCCCCAATATAATCGTCCGAATTATCTGCCCCATCCACGGTCAGCTCATTGTTCAACCCGGAGCTGCCGCCCGTCGAAACCGCCGTAATCCGCGCCTTCGTCGGATCCGAAGGCTCCACCGGCTCCGTTCCCGGCACCAGATACGCAATGTTGGCAAAGCTCCGCGCCGCCATCGGCAGCGTCTCCAGATCCTGGCTGGTAATCACGCCCTGATGCACCTGGCTCGACGGATCAATCGGCTGCATCGTGATTGACGAGCTTTTGCCCGCAACGCCAACCGTCTGGCTCACTGCCGGCGGCTTCAGCGTCACCGTAATCGTGCGATTCGCCGCTACCGCAATCGGCACCTCTGCCGTCACCGGTTGAAATCCCTGCGCCGACACCGTCACCGCATAACCGCCCGGCGTCAAATCCGCCACCAGAAACTCGCCTCGTCCATCGGCCGTCACGCTCCGCATCTGCGACGACGCGTTCAACCGCAATTCGACGGTCGCGGACGCCACCCGCGCACCCGTCGCATCCTCAACCACGCCGCGCAACGTTCCGGTGGAGTTCTGTGCACACAACAACTGCGCGCCCAGCAACCATGGCAAAGCCAGCAAGAGGAGTTTTGTCGCTCGAGTCATGGGGGAAATCCTCCTCGATAGTGAAATCCGGCGCCGTGGGTCGCCGTCATTCTTCGGCTTCCGCCTGCAAGCCAACTTCGAAGGACTGATGCTCATTGTTGCACGCCCTGGCGGATTGATAACGCAAAATTCCGATGGTAATCTCCCTGCCCCGGAACTCACCTTCCTCCCCGGACGTATCCGGAGTAGCATTGTCCCGCAATTTCATTCGGAGGCTGCACTTCTTCCCACGCCCATGAAAATTCCCGCGTCCGTCCTCTTGCCTTGTTCGTTAGGCCTCGCGCTTCTCTGCGTAAATCCCTTATCCGCCCAAAACCCTTCCCCCGCGCCCGACGCCAACGCTCCGTATCGCAATCCCAAACTCACTGTGGACGAGCGCGTTGCTGACCTGCTCCCCCGCCTCACTCTCGAAGAAAAAGTTGAGCAAATCAGCGGCGGCATCGATGGACTCCACGGCGTCATCGACCCCACCGGCACCTACGATCTGGACAAGGCCCGCGCCATCCTCCTCCAGTCCGACAGCGTCGACTTCGCCATCTCCCCTCGCGACTCCGCAATCCTGCGCAACGCCATCCAGCGCTACCAACTCGAGAAAACGCGCCTCGGCATCCCCGCCCTCTTCCAGGGCGAAGCGCTCCACGGCTTTATGGAAAGCGGCAGCACCAGCTTCCCGCAGGCCCTGGGCCTCGCGGCCACCTGGGATCCCGCCCTCGTCCATCAAATCTTCACCGCCGCCGGCAACGAAGCCGGCGCGCGCGGCATCGACCAGGTCTTCTCCCCCGTCCTCGACCTCGCCCGCGATCCCCGCTGGGGCCGCACCGAGGAAACCTATGGCGAAGATCCCTTCCTCGTCTCCCGCATGGGCGTCGCCGTCGTCACCGGCCTGCAGGGCCCGAATTATGCCATCGGCCGCGACCACGTCATCGCCACCGGAAAGCACTTTGCCGTTCACGGCCAACCCGAAGGCGGCACGAACACCGCCCCCGGCAACTACTCCGAACGCGTCATTCGCGAAAACTTCCTCGTCCCCTTCAAAGCCGTGGTCCAGGAAGCCAACGTCGGCAGCATCATGGCCTCCTACAACGAAATTGACGGCATTCCCTCCCACATCAACCATTGGCTCCTCGATCGCGTGCTCCGCCAGGAGTGGGGTTTCCAGGGATTCATCACCTCCGACGGCGACGGCATCCAGATGCTCTGGCAAACCCACCACGTCGCCGCCGACAACGCCGACGCAGCCCGTCAGTCCATCGCCGCCGGCATCGACTACGACCTCTCCGACGGCGCGCCGTTCCACACCCTCCTCTGGCAGGTGAAACAGGGCATCGTGCCAGAGAGCGATGTCGATCGCGCTGTCTCCAAAATCCTCTCCGCCAAATTCCGTCTTGGCCTCTTCGACAATCCCTACGTCGATCCCGACGCCGCTGCCACCATCGTCAACAGCGCCGATCATCGCGCGCTCGCTGAAAAAGCCGCCGAAGAAGTCCTCGTCCTCCTCAAAAACGACAAAAACCTTCTTCCTCTCGACTTATCCAAACTCCACTCCATCGCCGTCATCGGCCCCAACGTCGCTGACACGCATCTCGGCGGATACAGCCGTCAACCCGGCCACGAAGTCAGCATCCTCCAGGGCATCAAAGACTACGTCGGCACAAAGGCGAAGGTGAACTACGCCGAAGGCTGCAAAATTACCCTGGCTCCCGAAGGCTGGCGCGGCTGGTACGCCAACGATGTCCAGCTCGCCCCCGCCGATCAGTCCGCCTCCATCGCCGAAGCCGTCGCCATCGCGCGCAAATCCGATGTCGCCCTCGTCGTCATCGGCGAAAACGAGAGCACCAACCGCGAAGCCTGGGCTGAAAATCACCTCGGCGATCGCGACTCCCTCGATCTCCTCGGCGCGCAGAACGACCTCGTCAAAGCCGTCTTAGCCACCGGCAAGCCCGTCATCGTCCTCCTCATCAACGGCCGTCCGCTCTCCATCAATTCCATTGCCGAAAACGTTCCTGCCATCCTCGAAGGCTTCTACCTCGGCGAAGAAGGTGGCACCGCCGCAGCCCGCGTCCTCTTCGGCGACGTCGCCCCAGGCGGCAAGCTGCCCATCACCTTCCCCCACTCCGTTGGAAATCTGCCCGACTTCTATAACCACAAACCGTCCGACAATCGCACTTACGCCTTCTCCACCCGCCAGCCGCTCTACCCCTTCGGCTACGGCCTCAGCTACACCACCTTCAAATTTGAAAACCTGCGTGCCGAGCCGGAGCACATCGAAACGGGCGGCACCGCAAAAATATCCGTCGACGTCACCAACACCGGCTCCCGCGCCGGAGACGAAGTCCCGCAGCTCTACGTCCATCAGCGCATCGCATCCGTCACCCGCCCCGTCAAGCAGTTGCGCGGCTTCCAGCGCATCACTCTGCAGCCCGGCGAAAAGCGCACCGTCACCTTCACCGTCGGCCCCGACGATCTGTCTCTGCTCGGCGTCGATATGCAGCCCGTCGTCGAGCCCGGCGTCTTTGAAATCATGGTCGGCCCCAGCTCCGCCGACACCAAAACCATCCGCCTCGACGTCGGCTCGCCCGGCGCCGCGCCCAAGCCGCCGCTTCCCCCGCCGCCTGCCGGCTCTGAATCCGGCATCGTCAGCACCTTCGACGAAGGCAAACCTACCGCGAATTACGGCGTGTGGATGCCCGCCTCCGACTCCATGAACGGCGGCAAATCTCAATCGGCCATCGCCATCGTCTCGCCCGGCGCTGACAGTTCCAAAGGCGCGCTCCAGGTCTCCGGAGAAGTCGTCTCCGGCTCCCAGTATCCCTTTGGCGGAGCCATGTTCATGGCAGGCGCGCAGCCCATGAAACCCGCTAACCTTTCCGGCAAAAAAGAAATCCGCTTCTGGGCCAAAGGCGACGGCCACAGCTACACATTGTTAGTTCTCACCGAACAACGCAATGGCCAAAACGGCATTCCCGCCATGGTCAGCTTTGCCGCCGGCCCCGAGTGGAAGCTGTACACCTTCCCCTTCTCCACTTTTGAAACCGACGGCAGCGACATCACCGCCCTCGCCTTCGCCGACGTCCAGAACCCCGGCAAGTTCACCTTCGAAATCGATCAGGTCGAAATTCGCTAACCATCGCTGGCCCATTCTGGTTGGGCAATCCTTTTGCCTAACCAGAATGGGCGATTCCTATCTACGCGCAAGTTATCCATCCGTTAACTTCCCCCAAGCAGTGCCACGCCCATTTCTACCCTTTGCCCATGCCTCTTTCGTTGTATTTCTTAGGTAACTCCGCATAGGTTTTCACCTTGCAATCCCCTACCCCTGTCGGTAACATTCCAGCCAAATACTCTTCCAGAATTTCTTCCTGCGCGTTCCTGCGACCCCCGGGTCGAGCGCTGCATAACCTCGGATTGCACCCTACGTGTCTGCAAAGAGAAGGTCATGAAATCCAGTACTCTTCGCTTCTTCTTCCTCGGCGCATTTTGCGCAGCTGCCTCTCTGCCCGCAACTCTGCCTTTGCCCACCTTCGGCCAGTCAGCTCTCGTCTCTCCCGCCCCCAGCCGCATCGTCGCCCCCATCGACGAGACCAATCTCGTCCCCCTCCGCGGCAACGTGCACCCGCTCGCCCAGGCAAAATTCGATCGCGGATCCGCGCCCGGCTCCACCGCCACCGGACGCGTCATGCTCGTGCTCCAACGCAGCGCCGCCCAGCAGCAGGCGCTCACCCAGTACCTGTCTGACCTTCAGAACCCCGGGTCACCCAACTTCCATCACTGGCTCACCCCCGCGCAGTACGGCGCCCGCTTCAGCATCGCCGACTCCGATCTCCAGGCCGTCGAGTCCTGGCTGCAATCCCAAGGCTTCACCGTCGAGAAGGTCCCGCAGGCCCGCAATGTCATCGAATTCTCAGGCACCTTCGACCAACTCCAGAACACCTTCCACACCGCCATCCACTCGTACGCCGTCAACGGCCAGAAGCATTTCGCCAACGCCACCGACCCGCAAATTCCTGCCGCGTTCGCACCCGTCATCGCCGGCGTCGGCCCGCTTAACGACTTCCACCCCCGCCCCAACTACGTTCGCGGACCGAACGGCCACTGGAATCCCTCCACCCACTCCATCCAGCCCGGCCTCACCCTCCTCGAAGGAACCGAGCCGTTTCTCTTCGTCGATCCCGCTGACGCCGCCACCATCTACGACACCCCCAACAAACTCAACCTCAAATTCCCCACCAGCGGCGCCGCCTACGACGGCACCGGCGTCACCATCGGCATCGCCGGCGATGCCGACATCACCTCCCAGGACATCGCGAATTACCGTACCGCCTTCCTCGGCGAAACCAGCACCAACGTCAATCTCCCCACCGTCGTCATCGACGGCAACGACCCCGGCATCACCGGCGACAGCGTCGAAGCCCTTCTCGACAACGAAGTCGCCGGCGGCCTCGCTCCCGGCGCGAAAATCATCTTCTATGCCTCCGCCGGCTCCGATCTTGCCGATGGCCTCTTCAACGCCATCTTCCGCGCCATCGACGACAACAACGTCAGCATTCTCAACATCAGCTTCGGCGAGTGCGAAGCCGCGGCGGGGTCCACCGGCAATCTCATCAGTGATGAAGCCGCTGCCCAGGCCGCCGCCCAGGGCATCAGCGTCACCGTCTCCGCTGGCGACGGCGGATCCGCCGGATGCGACAACTTCGACACCGCTACCTACGCGCAGTACGGTCTCGCCGTCAACGCTTTCGCCTCCACCCCCTACACCATCGCCGTCGGCGGCACCGACTTCGATACCCTGCCTCCCAACTTCTCCACCTACGTCAACGATCTCTCCAGCGGCGCCGCTCCCTATTACGGCACCGCCTCCAGCTACATTCCAGAGTCGCCCTGGAACAACTCAACCACCGTCAATGGCCTTCTCGCCGCCAACCAGGTCAACTTCGATACCGGCCAGTCCAGCATCGTTGGCGGCGGCGGCGGCGTCAGCTCTGTCTACGCCAAGCCCGCCTTCCAAACCTCTCTCACCCCCAACGACAATCACCGCGACCTGCCCGACGTCTCTCTCTTTGCCGCCAACGGCATGTATTCCGCCGTCTGGGTTCTCTGTTCTGACAGCGTCTCCGACGGCATCACCAGCGAGACCTTTACCGACTGCGCCAATACCAACGGCCAGTTCGGCACAAGTCCCATCTTTGAAGGAGTCGGCGGCACATCCGCCGCCGCACCTGCCTTTGCCGGCATGCTCGCCCTCGTCGAACAGAAGACCGGCTCCCGCCTCGGCCAGGCCGATGCCGTCCTCTATCAACTCGCCAAATCCAAATACTCCACCGTCTTCCACGACATCACGACCGGCAACAACTCCGTCTTCTGCCTCGCTGGATCTCCCAATTGCGGATCGAACAACTTCCTCACCGGCTACAACACCGCCACCGGCTACGATCTCGCCTCCGGCCTCGGCAGCGTCGACGCCAGCGCCATGGTCAACAACTGGTCCAGCGCTACGTTCACCGCCACCAGCACCACGCTCACCATCGATAACTCCACCGCCGCCGTCAATGTGAAGCACGGCACCGCCCTCACCTTTGCCACCGGCGTCACTCCCTCCACCGCTACCGGTGATGTGGCCATCGTCGGTGCAGTAAATGAAAACGCCAGCGGTCCCGCCAACAACGGTCAGTTCGTCATTCCCCTCACCAGCGGCGCCGGATCGGCGACCTACAACGGCCTCCCCGGCGGCACTTACACCGTAACCGCCAGCTATAGCGGCGACGCATCCGACGCATCCAGCACCTCCAGCGGCGTCAGCGTCACTATCTCTCCCGAATCCAGTACCACCACTCTCCTCGTCGACGCTTACAACTACGAACAAGCGCCCCTCGGCAACACGGCGATTCCCTACGGCTCCTACGTCTTTCTCAACGCCATCATCACCGGCACAGCGGAAGGCTCATCCACCGAAGGCACTGCCACCGGCACCGTAGCTTTCAGCGATGGCTCCAACGCTCTCGGTACACAGAACGTCGGCGAAGGCAATCAGGCCTCATATCCTCCCCTGAATGCCAACTACTCGCTCTTCCCCGTCGGCGCTCACAGCATCACCGCGAAATATTCCGGCGACGCCAGCTTCAACGCCAGTTCCACCAGCGCGCCCGTGGCGTTCACCATCGTCAAAGCGCCCATGTCCCTGTTGGTGACTGACCCCAGCCCCACCGTGAACGCCACCACCTCCAGCCCGGTGAATGTCGTCATCTCCACTCCCGTCAACGTTGGAGCAACGCCCACCGGCACCGTCAACTTCATCGTCAACGGAAATACCGTCGGTTCGATCTCCGGCCTCACCCTGTCCGTACAGCCCTCCGGCCCCATATTCGACTACGTTCTCTCCGGATCAGGCCTGGTACCCGGCAGTGCGCTAGCCACCGGAGCCAACACCGTCACCGTCACCTACACTGGCGACGCAAATTACGCAGGCGCTTCCAGCACCGTGTCCGTCACCAATACCACCGGCCTCGGCAGCTTTACCCTCACCAATTCCGGCAACGTCAGCGTCACCGCCGGATCCATGGCCAACGCGGCCGTCACCATTACGCCCGCCGGCGGTTTCCAGGGCCCCATCACCCTCACCTGCGCCACTCCCACCGGGTTCAGCGGAACCTGCGCGGTACCCGCATCCATCGGAGTCAGCAGCACACTATCGCAGACCCTCACCGTCCCCGTCACCACCCAGTTCGGAGCCACGCCAGGCACCTACACTCTCACCGTGAAGGGCGTCGACAGCACCGGCAAAATCACCTCCAGCACCGCATTCAGCGTGGTCATCACCGCCATCCCCAACAACGCCGGTATCACGCTGTCCAACAGCGGCAACGTTTCTCTCGACGCGGGCACCACCAACTCCGCCGTCGTCACCATTCAGCCGAAGAACGGCTATATCGGATCCCTGAACCTCACCTGCGCGATCAGCGGTCCCAGTAACGGCGCTTCCGGCGGCCCCACGTGCGCCCTGGCCTCCACGGTGAGCGTTACCTCAACCACAGGCAGTTTCGCCACGCTCACCCTGGGCAGCACGGCGTCCACGGTTGCCGGAGCCTACACCATCACCGTCACCGCCGCCGACCGACTCAACGCGTCCATTACCGGAACCACCACCTTCACCCTTACCGTGATCGCTCCGCCGCCCGTTCCTGCCATCGCTCTCACCAGCAGCGGCAACATCTCCGTGAGTCCCGGCGCAACCACCAGCAACACCGCCACCCTTACCGTCACGCCCTCCGGCGGCTTCACCGGCGCTGTCGATCTCTCCTGCAAGCTCGCAACTCAGCCAGCCAATGCGAATGACGTGCCCATCTGTACCGTGCCCGCCTCCGTCACCATCAGCGGAACCGCAGCCGCCGCGGCCACCATGACCGTCGCCACCACAGCCGCGACCACAAGCGCGCTCACTCCGCCCCTGAAGAACTTCTTCCTCGGCGGCGGCGCAGCGCTCGCCATGGTTCTCTTCTTTGGAATCCCCGCCCGCCGCCGCGCCTGGCGCACGCTCTTCGGCCTGTTCGTCGCCATCGTCCTCATCTCGGGCGTTGGCTGCAGCACCAGCACTCCGGTCAATCACGGCGGAGGCGGTCAATCGAACCCCGGCACCACCGCCGGCACTTACACCTTCACCGTGGCCGCCATGGATCACCTCACCCAGCAGCTCACTTCCACCACCACGGTCACCGTCATCGTCCAATAGCAACCATCGCAGTTACAAAGAAAGGGCGCGGATTCAACTCCGCGCCCTTCCTCGTTGTTCGCCACCTGCTGAACCCGCCGCGATTCCTGCCTGACCAGCGATGCGGATTCGCGGAAATAGCTCCGGATTTTTTGAAGAACATCGCAACATTCCGGCCGAAACCACATGTCCTGCCCCACTGATCCAGCATCCAAACAAACGGAAAGTAGAGGGAACCATGAACCACCGAGATTTATACGTTGTCACCGGTCGCCGCGCATCCATTGGCGAATACGTTTGTGACGACGAGGCCCCCAATCGCAGTGCACTCGTCCTGCTTGCCGCCGCCATCGGCCTCGGCATCACCATCGCCGGCTTTGCCTGGAAAAAATTCGCACCCTCTACGGAAGCGAAAATCAACCGCCGCCTCAGGGTCATCGAGAAGCAGCACGACGCCTGGCAGAAGGCCGCCTAAGCCCGACGCCTGTTCACCCCAGTTTCACCCGCGCGTTCGCTTCCACCTGAATCCTGCGCTCCGCTCCACCCTCGCGCAGCGTCACCGGCGAAAGTCCGTCTGCAATCCCCACCGCCTCGCGCAACTCGCCGGTCCTGGTGGTCAGTACCCGCACCACGCCGATGACCGACGCCACGCTCTTGCCCCCGATGCGCAACTCCGCCAGTCCGCTGTCGGCCCCGCCGTTGTACTCGAGTTCCGCCGTCACTCCATGCACCTGTGCCGAAAACTTCGTCCGGCCCCGTGCCGGCGGACGCACATTCCACTCCACTAAATCTCCCTGCTCGCGCACTCCCGACAAGCGCCAAACAAAATCCAGCAGCGCCAGTGCCGTCGGCGAATAACCACCCGCATCCGCTGTAAACTCCCCGCTCAACGGATCCATCTGCTGCCGAAACGCATTCGCCCGCTGCACCGCCTCCACCCACCGCTCCATCACCCACGCCAGTTCCGCCGGCTTGCCGTAGTGCTCCATCCATCGCGGAGCGCGCAGCGCCGTCAATGCCTGTGCCGCCCCACCCCAGGAATTCCTGGGAATCGGCCGAACGAATTCCGGATCATCCAACGCCACCGACGGAAACGGATACGGCGTCCAAAATACCTTCTCGTTGCGCACCTGCCGCTTCCACACTGTCTCGAACAGCTTTTCATCCGGCACATGTTCGCCCAGCACCCGCAGCGTCGCGGCGCTCCGCACCCACACAAACCGCCCCTGCGCGTCCAGATCGTAGAATCCGCCGTCGTGCTCGTAATACAGCTGCGCCACAATCAGCCGACGAATTTCCTCCGCATCCTGCGTCCACCGATCCGCTTCGCTGCTCCTGCCCAATGCCTGCGCCATCGCCGCCAGCGCCACGCGCCCGCCGTAGACCGTAGCCGACAGATCAGGACACAGCCGCGGCAGCCCCGGCCCCGGCGGACACCGCCGCGCGTCATCGTCCGGACACGCGTTCGGCTCCTCTTTCCACCGAGGGCTGTTATCCATCCCCGTGTCCCATGTGCAAAAGCCTTCGCACAGCCCCGTCCCACGCGTATTCCGATATTTGCGCAGCCATGCATCCCAGCGTCCGCACGCCGCGTATGCCTTCTCCAGCAATTCGTGGTCGCCGGTCTGCTGCGACAGCTCCCACGCCGTCGCCGCCACCGGAACCACCATTTGGATTTGCCCGAACCCAGGCCCGCCTTCGCTCCCCGCGCCCGACCGAACCTTCACCGCATACGGCAGCTGCCCATCTTCTTTTTGCAGCGCGAAGAACATCAAATGTTGATTCCGAGCCACCGCGCGCGCCGTCTCCGTCCCCCATGCGCTCCACACCAGCGCCTCGTGCGGCGCGCACTCCATCCACGCCCCGGGATAGTAACTTCCCTCCGCCAGAACCGGCCCCGGAAAATCTGCCAGCCGGACCACATTCCCGCGTACCGTCGCGAGCGCGGCCTCGTAAATCCGCGTCAATCCGGCGTCGTCGGTCGAAAAACTCCGCGCCCCGCCCTCATCAGGACCGCCACCCTCGCCGCCGCGCGCAAATCCCCGCACCCGCCGCGCGGACGCCAAAGCCCACCCCGCAGCCAGCGCTCCCCGCGCGACCAATTGCCGTCGATCCATCCGAAGTACGTCCTCGTTCCAGTGTCGTAACGTCAGTTTCGTGTCGTGATGATCAACAGACGGCCAAACCCCTGCTTTTTTCCCACTTAAGCCGAAATTGGATCACTCCAGGGACTCCTGGCCGAACCTGGCGCACCCCCTTTCGCGGATTACGGTAATCTTCTCCATAGAGCTACCGCTTTGCCGGCTGTTCCCCCCGGCCCAATCGTATGCCGCAGATCCTCCTCGACGTCGCACTGCTCGGCCTGATTACCTCTTCCGGCTTTACGCTGCTGTCGCTGGCAGGTCTCGTCCGCTTCCTCCGCCAGCGCCAAACTCGGCCCACGCCCTCTTTTGCTCCTCCCGTCAGCCTCCTCAAGCCGCTCCACGGCGCTGAGCCTGACCTCGAAGCCCACCTTGAATCCTTCTTCCAGCAGGATTACCCCAACTTCGAAATCCTCTTCTGCACCCGCTGCCCGAACGACCCCGGCCTCGCCATCGCCCGTCAGGTGGCAGCCCGCTATCCGGATATCTCCGTGCGCTTTCTCTCCACCGGAGACGACACTTGGATCAACGCCAAAGTCTCATCGCTTGAAGTCATGGCCACCGCCGCCGAACACGACCTCTTCATCATCAGCGACAGCGATGTCAGCGTCACGCCCAACTACATCCGCGAAGTGGTCGCGCCCTTTTCGCGTGAAGATGTCGGCGCCGTCACCTGCCTCTATCGCGGCGCGGCCGACCGCGGCCTCTGGTCGCGCCTTGAAGCCGCCGGCATGTCCGTAGAAATGACCGCAGGCGTCCTTAGCGCCAGCCTCCTCGAAGGCATGAAGTTCGCCCTCGGTCCCACCATGGCCGTCCGCCGCCGCTGCGTCCAGAAAATGGGCGGCTTCGGCGTCCTCGGCCCCTACTGTTCTGACGATTTTCTCCTCGGCGCCAACGTCGCTGCGCAGGGCAAAACGGTCGTCCTCTCCCACCACGTCATCGATCACATCATCCTCAACCTCAGCTTCTCCGCCTCGGTCCAGCACCAGACGCGCTGGATGAAATCCACGCGCTTCTCGCGCCCGCTCGGCCATCTGGGAACGGCCCTCACCTTCAGCATCCCCTTCGGCATCCTCGCCTGTTGCGCGGCTCTCGGCCTGCATCGCCCGGTGCTGGCATTCTCCCTCCTCGCCTACAGCATCGCGCAGCGCATGATCCTGGCGGCCCTCGTCGGCGGCCTCGCCGTGCACGAGCGCCACCTCCCGCGCACCATCCTGCTCTACCCCCTCCGCGACCTCCTCGGCTTCCTTTGCTGGATCGCCAGCTACGCCGGCAGCACTATCCTCTGGCGCGGATCCCGCTATCGCCTCACCCGCGGCGGCCTCATGCATCCCGCCCACGCCCCCGAGCCCCGCAAGTCCGCCTCCGCCCTCACCACATAATCGTTCGCGGAAAATAGCCGCGTCATCCTGAGCGAAGTCGAAGGACCTGCGGTTGCTCTTGCTCCGAAGGAGCGCCCGCCCGTCCGGCCAGGACCCTTCTATACTGGTGAAATTCCAAACCCCCCGGAGCTCCATGCCCCTCACCCATCTCGACTGGCTCGTCATTGTTGCCTACCTGCTCTTTAACCTGCTCATCGGGTTGTATTACCGCAGCAAAGCCAGCGGATCCACCGAGGACTTCTTCGTCTCCGGCCGCGACGTCTCCTGGTGGCTCGCCGGAACCTCCATGGTCGCCACCACTTTCGCCGCCGACACTCCTCTCTTCGTCTGCGGCCTCGTCGCTTCCCAGGGCATTTCCGGCAACTGGATCTGGTGGAGCCTCTGCCTCTCCGGCATGACCACCGTCTTCTTCTTCGCCCGCTATTGGCGCCGTGCCGAGATTTTGACCGACGTGGAACTCGTCGAGATCCGCTACGCTGGCAAACCCGCCGCCTTCCTCCGCGGATTTAAAGCCGTCTACCTCGGCCTCCTCATGAATTGCTTCATCCTCGGCTGGGTCACCCGCGCTATGGTCGACATCATCGCTGTCTCCCTCGGCCCCGTCATCGCTCAGGGACGCGTTCTCGTGCTCGCCATCGGCGGCCACTCCCTGCTGCAGTTCACCCTCGGCGATCCCCGCCACACCGCCCTCTTCATCTGCATCTTCATCCTCGTTCCCTTCACCGGCCTTTACACCTTTCTTGGCGGACTCTGGGGCGTCCTCGTCACCGACCTCTTCCAGTTCGCCCTCAAGATGACCATGATCGTCGTCCTCGCGTGGGTCGCGGTCGTTCGCATCGGCGGAATGAATGCTCTGCGCCTCCGCCTCTCCATCGTTGGCGACGCCACACGCGCCGCTGGTCATCCCACCTCCAACGTCCTTTCCTTCCTGCCCGACTTCCACGCCGGCCTTACCACCTCCAACCTCTGGACCCTCCCCATCCTCACCTTCATGATGTACATCGGCGTCCAGTGGTGGGCCGCCTGGTACCCTGGCGCTGAGCCTGGTGGCGGCGGCTACATCGCGCAGCGCATGTTCAGCGCAAAGAACGAAAAGCATTCCCTCGGCGCGACCCTCTGGTTCAACATCGCGCACTACGCTCTGCGCCCGTGGCCGTGGATTGTCACCGGCCTCGTCGCTCTCGCCATGTATTCCACCCACGGCGGCCTGCATCCCAGCGACGCCTACGCCGCTAACCCGCAGCAGGGATACGTGATGGTCCTGCGCGACTTCCTGCCGCCCGCGCTCCGCGGCCTCATGATCGCCGCCTTCCTCGCCGCTTACATGTCCACCGTCGGCACCCAGCTCAACTGGGGCACGTCCTACCTCGTCTCGGATTTATACCGCCGCTTCATGGTTCGCGACGGCAGCGAGCGCCACTACGTTCTCGTCAGCAAAATCATCACTGTCATCCTCGTCCTTTGCTCGGGATACGTCGCCTCGCAGCTCACCTCCATCGGCGCCGGCTGGCAACTCGTCCTCAACCTCGGCGCCGGCACCGGAGCGGTCTACATCCTGCGTTGGTTCTGGTGGCGCATCAACGCGTGGAGCGAGATCTCCGCCATGCTCGTCGCCGCCATCGTCACGCTCGTGCTCTCGCACGTCCAGTTCACCGGCAGCGACCCCGTCGTCTTCGCCAAGAGCACGCTCATCACTGCAGGCTTTACCACCGTTGCGTGGATCCTCTTCACCATCTTCACGCCCGCTGAACCCGAAGCGACCCTGCTCGCCTTCTACCGCCGCGTTCACCCCATGGTTCACGGCTGGAAGCGCATCGCCGCTCTCGCCCCCGATCTCCCGCCTGTCCGCGACTTCACCGCCAACGCCTTTGACACCGTCATGGGCGTCATCCTCGTCTACGGCTGCCTCTTCGGAATCGGCAAGCTGATCTTCGGCGCATGGCTCATGGCGACGATCCTGCTCCTCGCCGCCGCCATCGCCGGATACTTAATCTGGTGGGACCTCAACCGCAGAGGCTGGGACACTCTGTCGGGCGCCGCACCAGCACGCAGCGAATGATCCTGTGCCCGGTCCCCTGAACCCTGTACCCTGAAGTGTCCCATGAAAACCGCCCTCATCATCGGCGCTGGTCCTGCCGGCCTCACCGCCGCGCTCGAACTCCTTCGCCGCTCCGACGTCCGCCCCATCGTCCTCGAAGCGACCCAGCGCATCGGCGGCATCTCCTGCACCATCCGCCACAACGGCAACCGCATGGACATTGGCGGCCACCGTTTCTTTTCGAAAGCCGACCGCGTCATGGACTGGTGGACTGAGCTGATGCCCCTCGCCGCCTCAGAAGACGGCAGCGAATTTCACTCCATCCACTACCAAAATAAGGAGCGGCTCGTTGCGACACGACCTCCCAACGACATCCCCACCGATCCCGATCTCGTCATGCTCGTCCGCCCGCGTAAGAGTCGCATCTATTTCCTGCGCAGTTTTTTTGACTACCCCGTCGCACTCAACGGCCGGACTATCAGCCAGCTCGGCCCCGTGCGCATGTTCAAAATCGGCATCGGCTATCTCCGCGCCAAACTCTTTCCCCGCCGCAACGAGAAAACCCTCGAAGACTTCCTGATCAACCGCTTCGGCACTGAGCTCTACCTCACCTTCTTCAAGTCCTATACCGAAAAAGTCTGGGGCGTTCCCTGCGATCAGATCAGCGCTGAATGGGGCGCGCAGCGCATTAAGGGCCTTTCCCTGCGCACCGCCATCGCCCACTTCCTGAAAAAAACCTTCAGCCGCCAGAAATCCACCGGCATCGCGCAAAAGGGCGTGGAGACTTCCCTCATCGAGCGATTCCTCTATCCCAAATTCGGTCCCGGCCAGCTTTGGGAACATGTAGCCGACTTAGTTACAAATAAAGGCGGCGAAGTCCGCCTCGGCTGGCGCGTCACGCGGCTTCATGTTGAAAACGACCGGGTCGTCTCCGTCCACGCCACCGATCCCAACGGCGCGACCCACACCTTCCCCGCCGACTACGTTTTCTCCACCATGCCCGTCCGCGAGCTCATCCACTCGCTCGATGTTGACGTTCCCGCCGACATTCAGACCATCGCGGACGGCCTGGTTTATCGCGACTTCATTACCGTCGGCCTGCTCGTCGACCGCCTTACGGTCACCGAGCCCGACGGCTCGCCCCTCAAAGACACCTGGATCTACATTCAGGAGCCTGATGTCCTGGTCGGTCGCCTCCAGATCTTCAATAACTGGAGCCCCTACATGGTCGCCGACCCCTCCAAAATCTGGATCGGCCTCGAATACTTCTGCTACGACACCGACCAGCTCTGGAACATGCCCGACGCGGAAATCGCCCGCTTCGCCATCGCCGAAGTCGAAAAAATCGGCATCCTCCGCGCCTCCGATGTCCACGACACCCACGTGGTCCGCGTGCCGAAAACCTACCCCGCCTATTTCGGAACCTACGACCGATTCGACGAGATCGTCCGCTACACGGACCGATTCCAAAACCTCTTCATGGTCGGCCGCAACGGCATGCACAAGTACAACAACCAGGACCACTCCATGCTGACCGCCATGACCGCCGTCGATCAGATCGTCGCCGGCAAGATCGACAAATCCGCTCTCTGGCAAATCAACACCGAGCAGGAATACCACGAAGAGAAAAAGTAGTTGGGTTCGCTACACCCTGCCCCCTACACCCTATCCGCTGGTTCCTGCACCCTGTACCCTTTCCTCAGCATGACTCCCACGCTCACTCTCTACGACAAGCCCGACCCCGCCGTCGCGCGCGCCGTGCACGCGCTGCTGCTCGCCTTCAACAACACCGCATCCGGCTACGAATTCGACGGCCAGGCCCTCGTCATCGGTGTCAAGGACCACGACGCCGGAGAGGGCGAGGGCAAAAGCGAAATCATCGGCGGACCCTGGGGATCAACTTCCTACGGCTACCTCCACATCGACATGTTGATTGTGCCGGAGAGCCTGCGCAGAACCGGACTCGGCACCAGGATGATGCAGCAGGCCGAACAGGAAGCCATTCGCCGCGGATGCCACGCCTCGTACCTCGACACCTTCGATTTCCAGGCTCGCGGCTTCTACGAGCGCCTCGGCTACACCGTCTTCGGCGCCCTCGAAGACACGCCCCCCGGTCACACCCGCTTCTTCCTCAGGAAAAAGCTGACCCACTGAGCGGCACCTACCGGAATCAACAACTCTCTAAAAAATAATCGACATCGCGTGGGCACTATCACTAATCTCTGTGAATGCATGTGCTCACTGAAGCGGAAGCGAAAGCGTTCCTGCTCGAAAACCGCCTTGGCGAGGAGCTTGGTCCTCCAGATCGGGAGAACGCGCACACAGAGTTTACTGCTGACGTGGGCCGACGGTGCGCCTATGCGAAGGTCCTAACGGACCATCTCATGACAAATGAGACATCTGTTGTTTGTCTGGACATCACCGATTGGGCGGTATGGCCATCCTCCCAAAACATGGATTTGTTCTACGCGTACCGAAAGAGCCTAGGTGAACAGCGCCTTTTGATTGAAGCGCACTTTCACGTTTTCACAGCTGCTGAGGCGAAAGAGTGTCGCAACATTCTTCATCTGGGTCTGATTTCGCTGTTTGATGTCGCGGGTGCAAGCACAACCACCGACTTCCGGTTCTACGCCTCCCACGACGAATGGATCGATATCGCATGGTATCCAGGCGCAGAGTGGGAGCCGACAATGAAATGGTTTTTCTCTGAGAAGTAATAAGGAATCAGAAGTCCAGGATGGATCGCTTACGGCCTACACCCTACCCCCTACCCCCTGCCCTATTCCCACTCCTGCAAATGCCGCCGCTGCCACCAGCACGCCGGGGCGCCGCCCCGCGGAAACAACGCCCGCGCGCACGTCACCGTCGCCGTCCCCAGATAGTCATACTCTTCCTTATTCCCCTTCAGCGACGTCGACAGATACTCCTGCACCTGCACCGTGTCGTACCCATTGCCGTGCGACGCCCGCACCGCAAACACTGCCCAGTCCCCCACCCACAACAGCACCGCTCCCACCACCAGCACCAACCCTGCCACTTCCAAAAATCGCAATACGCTCTTCATCCCAATCGCCGCTCCCCACCATCCCACGTTCGCAAGTAATATCACGTTGACCCAGTTTTTCTACACCCTAAACCCTTCCCCCTATACCCTGTCTCTATGGACCTCAACGCGATTCAATCCGCTCTGCGCGAGGCCGGCATCGAAGCCTGGCTCTTCTATGATCATCATCACCGCGACCCCATCGCCGCCGGCATCCTTGGCCTGCCCGACCACGGCCTCGTCAGCCGCCGCTGGTACTACGTCATCCCCGCGGAAGGCGAACCGCGGAAGCTCGTCCATCGCATCGAATCTGGCAAGCTCGACACCCTCCCCGGCTCCAAAGGCAGCTACTCCTCCTGGCAGGAACTGCACAGCGCGCTCGACGCGATGCTCGGCCCGTGGACCCGCATCGCTATGCAGTATTCCCCCAACAACGCCATCATGTATGTCTCCATGGTGGACGCGGGCACCGTCGAATTCCTGCGCTCGCTCGGCAAAACCATCGTCAGCTCCGCCGACCTCGTCAGCCACTTCCAGGCCGTACTCACTGAAGAACAAATCGCCAGCCACCACGCCGCACAAAGTCTCCTTGACGACATTGTTGTCGAAGGATTTCAGGTCATCGGCAGCCGCGCGCGCTCCGCCACTCCCGCCACCGAATACGAAATGATGGTCTGGTTTCAGGAAGCCATGCGCCGCGCCGGCCTGACCACCGATCACGGGCCGAACGTTTCGGTCAACCAGAACAGCTCCGACTCCCACTACGAGCCCACCGCCGAATCCAGCCGTCCCATCCAGTCCGGCGACTTTCTCCTCGTCGACATCTGGGCGCGCAGAGATTTCCCCAACTCCATTTGGTACGACATCACCTGGACCGGCGTGGTCAACCGCGACCCCTCCGACCAGGAACGCATCGTCTTCGCCACCGTTCGCGATGCCCGCGATGCCGCCATCCACGCCGTACGCGAGGCTTTTGAATCCCACCGGCCCATTGCCGGATTCCAGGCCGACGACGCGGCCCGCGAAGTCATCCGCAACGCCGGCTATGGCAAGTACTTCACCCACCGCACCGGCCACAACATCGCCGTCGAGCTGCACGGCAGCGGCGCCCACCTCGACAACCTCGAAACCCACGACGAGCGGCGCATCCTGCCCTTCACCTGTTTCTCCGTCGAGCCAGGAATTTATCTCCCGGGATTCGGCATTCGCAGCGAAGTCAACATGCTCACGACAGCGGACTCGGCGCAGGTCACGGGGCGCATCCAGCAGGAGTTGGTGAGGATTTGAAGGCCGAGAGTGTAGGGGATAGGGTTTAGGGTGTAGAAGACCGGCCACGCTGCGCTGCTGGCGGTTTCGCTCATGTTCAGAGCTTTTGCTGCATGGCTGTGAGCATCCGGCCCACTTCAAAGGACATCTGCTCGGCAGCCCCAATGACATCCGGCGTTCCAAAATTCAACGCACGCGCAATCACCAATTGTGTTTGCAGCTCAAGGTTCGATCCACACGCAACGCCGAGAAAGTATTTGTACTGGTCTCGCGACCGGCGGCCGTGGCCTTCCGCAATGTTGCTGGGGACGGAAACGCTGCAGCGCCTCAACTGGTTCGTCAGTCCGTAAATCTCCTCGCGCGGAAACACGCGCGTCAGTCCATAAATCGCAATACAGAGCTCAATCCCTCGCTGCCACACAATCAGATCGCAATAAGACTCAGCTTTCGGCTTCGGCATACTCTCCGTTCTACGCAGAAACCAGGAGACTTGCAGCGTGCCATCGGTAACATGTCCAAACTAAGGGCATACCCTTA
>DATHQV010000065.1:0-43262 GCA_035482355.1 Acidobacteriaceae bacterium
GCATCACCACCACCAGCCCGCTCACCGGCTCCGGCACCTCGGGCTCCGTCGCACTCGGGCTGAACCAGAGCGCCCTCACTACCAACATTACCCCTGGCCTTGAGACGACCTTCGACTCCAGGTATGCGAAGCTTTCCGGGGGTGACATCTTTGCGAGCTACGTTGAGGCCTACCAGACCTCGGGCGCGGGCAACGCCGCGGTTCTCGGTTGGGGTACCAATGGCTCAGTCGGCACATTTGGCGACTCGGATACCGGATACGGAGTGCAGGGGGAGAGTACGTCCGGGCACGGCGTCTACGCACAGGTGACGACCCCGGCTGCCGGTTCCTCAGGTGTGCTGGGCTTTACCGGCAACGCATTCAGCGGGACCTACAGCGCTGAAGCAGGCGTCGCCGATGCCGGCATTTGGGCCGACACCGCCGCCGCCGGCACGGGCATTCCCGTGGCGCTCTTCGCCACGGCGGACACTGGCTACGGCGCGGCCATTGTCACAAACGGAAGTGACTTCCCGTCGCTCTTTGTCTCGAACAACACCGGAGCAGCCGCCACATTCAGCTCAGCGTCGGGTGATGGCGTGAGTGCATCCACTTCATCCGGAACAGGCGTATACGGCGCAACCAACGGAGGCGGAGATGGCGTCGAAGGCTTCAACGCGGCCACCGTGTCGCAGGACGCGGGCGTTTTGGGAATGGCGAACACCAGCAGCACCACTTACGGGTCCTACAACGTCTACGCCGGAGTGTGGGGTGACACCGGCACCAGCAGCACAACCGTCTCCCCCGCGTGGGCCATCGGTGTGCTGGGCACGGCGGACGACAGCCATGCCGGCGTCTTCCTCAACAACAGCACAGGCTGGTCAACTTTGTATGTGTCCAACGCTTCCACGGGCGGCTCTGGCCTCTTCAAGACCATGATGGCGTCCAGCGCGGACGGCACCTGCGGCATTGGCAGCGGCGGCAGCCTGAGCTGCACTGGCCCGATCAAGTCTCTGGCCAGCGCAGGAAACGGCGCACGGACGGTAGAAACCTACGGCGTCCAGTCGCCGGAGAACTGGATGGAAGACTTTGGCACAGGCCAGTTGGAGAAGGGCGCGGCGGTGGTCACGATCGACGCAACCTTCGCCGAGACCGTGAGCGAGACAGCGGATTATCACGTCTTCCTCACTCCACGGGGCGATTCGAAGGGGCTGTACGTGACCAACGCGACGCCAACCAGTTTTGAGGTTCGCGAGTCAGGCGGAGGCACCTCTTCTCTCAGCTTTGATTACCGCATCGTCGCCAAACGGCGCGGCTATGAGGCGATGCGACATGTGGATGTGACCGAGCGTTACAACGCCGAAATGACGGCAGCGGCGATGGCCAGGACATCGGGCGTCGCGCACAGGCCCGTGGCGCTGGCGAGGTCGCCCCTGCAAGTCGCGCTCAACTCTCATCCCCGCAGGCTTGTGCCGGGCCGGTCTCCTGTTCCTCACAAGCCCGTCAGTCTGCCCGCGAATACACCTGCCCATCACTGATTGATCCCTTAGGGTCTTCGGTGCAACCACGAAAAGCCATGCCCATGCGGCCATGGCTTTTCTTCATTTACGTCGACAAGCTCCTGGTCATGACTGCACAGCTCGCGGAAGGATGCGGCGGTTAGTTGCGGGCGCCGACGATCACGAGGCCGATGCCTCCGACCAGGGCAATGGCGCTGACGATGGGTGGGATGGGGACAGATTCGTGCCGCTCGTGGGAGATGTGGACGGGGCCGACGTCGGCGTCGTGATGGCGATGGGTGAAGTTAAATCCGCCGAAGGCGAATCCGGCGATGCCGACGATGATCAGTAAGATTCCCACGATGGTTGCTGCTTTCAAGTTTTGATTCCTCTCAATGCGGAATTTTTGGGCGCTGCACGTGCCCATGAGGGACTTCCTGGATTGAGATGCAGGATGGGGGACTGCGCGCTGGGGCTGGGAAGTCCACATGCGCACTTTGGCGCGGACCGGTTAGAGGAAAGGCGAGACGTTCATGCGATAGATGCAGGCGACGGGCTTGCCATTGCGGAAGGCGGGAACGAATTTCCAATCCTTCGCGGCTTCGAGGAGAGCGGGGTCGTCGGGCGAGCCATTCATTTTGGCGGACCAGACTTTGCCGGTCTCGTCGAGGATGAAGATCATGTGCAGTTCGGCGTTCGCGGCGGTCTGATTGTTGCCAGAGGGGGGCGGTCCCCACATGAGGAAGTAGTGGGGCAGTGTGGTAACCGTAATCTGCGCAGGTTTGTCATCCTCACCGGGATTTCTGTCGACAGGGGGCATACCTGGAAACATCAACTCGTCCTTGTTGCCGATGGAAGCCGACTGCCCAACGGTTTCGTAGACATACGGACGTTTTTTCAAGAAACCCGGGGAAGTTTTCGTTGAGGCGCCCGCTGCCTTGGCGTCGATGCCTTTGGCGCGTGTGGCGAGGATTGCGGCCTCGACCCTTACCAGGTCCGATGCGGGCCAGGCACTATCGAGTTCGTCCCAGGCCTGCTGCTGGCGGCCGCTGTAGAGATAGTCCCACGCGATTTCGAGGACTTTGACTTTGGTCTTGCGGAGGCGGACGAGGTCTGCACCGGGAACGGAGCCGAGGGCCAGCTTTCCGTCACTCTTTTTGAAGTCGCTGAGGGCCTGGGGATCGAGCTGGGCGCGGGCCTGGGCTATTTGCCTGTCGTAATGCGGCTGGTATTCCGCGCTCACGTCGGTGAGGCGGCCGCTTTCGAAGCGCAACACGACGGTGGGAGTCGCGTCGATGTCGGTGTAGGTGAGGTCGTCGAAGCCGTTGACGGCGGCGGCATCGGTGGTCCAGATGGCGACGCGTTTATTGAAGTCGGCGTCGGAGGCACGATAGAGGTCGCCACCGGTGATGGTCGCGAGCAGGCGCGGGTTCTTGCTGAGCGAATAGATGAGGTAGGTTGCCTGCCAGGCGTCGTCCGCTTCCCTAACCTGAAAGGCGACGACAGGCATGCCGAAGCCGAGATCTGCGCCGAGGACGTCGATATCGACCTGGGCGGCTGAAGGGACAGCAGTGAGCTGATCATGGCCCCAGAGGAGGGTGGCGCCGCAGGTGCGCGCGGCAAAGCCGTTATGAAGGGCGGGGCCGACGCGAACGGTGACGCCGGTGTCGATTTGGGTTTCATATTTGCCGTTGCCGTTTTCGCAGACGACCTGCGGTGTGGCGGCGCGACCGAGTACCGAGGAGAGGATAAGACAGGTGATGGTGAGCGACGCGCGGGTGAATTTGGGCCAGGGTAGATTCCGCTTGTGAGGGCGGCGGGCGCTTCGGGAATCCTGAGGGGTCACGGCGGGCCTCGGAGAGCGCGGTTTTGGGGCAGGCCTCTGGTGCGCACTTCAGTATAAGCACGGCCCGGAATCCTGTTGTGTGGGCCGCATTTGCGCGTTATTGTGGGTACGCAGCCGGGCGGGGCTCTTCCGCTGCGCAGACCGTCCGTACCGTTCCTATTTATTTGGAGTCTTCACAATGTATACCTTGCGGGCGCAAACAGCCCATGGGCTTCTGCCAAGTTGTGTTCTGGCCTCTTTGTTCATCGCAATTTCCCCCTGGTCAGCGTTTTCTCAAACCTCCACGCAGGCGACCCCGGCGGTCGCGCAGACGACAAACCCCTCTTCGGCACCGGTGACGCCCACCCTGAGCACCACGGTGGACGAAGTGTCGCTGGATCTGGTGGCGCACGAGAAAAACGGCAGGCCGATTCTGGATTTGACGCCGTCGGACGTAGAAATTACGGACGATGGCGCGCCGGTGAAGCTCTCCGATATGCACCTGGTGACGGGGGCGGCGCAGTCGAACCATCTGGTGACGTTCCTGTTCGATCGGCTGGAGGCCGGACCGGCGAAGACGGCGCGGGAGCTGGCCGCGAAGATGATGAAGGCGATTCCGCCGACGGGATACTCGTTTGCGGTGCTGGAGATGAACGGGCGTCTGCGCGTGATGCAGGCGTACACGGCGAATCAGGAAACGGTGCTGAAAGGGATTGCGGACGCGACGAACGCGAATACCCCTGCAACGAACGAACTGACACCGGCGGAAAGGCTGCTGATGGCGTCGGCGCAGGGCGATGCGTTGTCGGCCGATTTTGAAGACCGGGCGCGGGGCAAGCTGCTGGTGACGGCGCTGGAGGAGTCGCAGCGGATTCTCGAAGATCAGCACACGTATCCGTCGCTGGCAGCGTTGCTGGCGCTGGTGCAGTCGCAGAAGCAGATTACGGGACGCAAGCTGGTGATTTATTTTGCGCGGGGCCTGAATGCGAACTCGGATGCGCGGGACACGGTCAATGCGGTGGTAGCGCAGGCCAACAAGGCGGGCGTGGTGCTGTGCGCGATCGATACCGAGGCGATGAACCAGCAGGTGGGCGACAAGATGATGGGGGCGATGGCGATGGCGGGACCAACGGGTCCGGGCAGCGCGATCTCCGCTGCCAATTCGCTGGGCTCGAGCGGTTACGGGCGGGGACAGTCGGGACCGCCGATCGGGCAGGTGATGGATGCGGCGCAGAACATGTCGAGCTTTGAATTCGACAGCTTGGAGGACGTGAAGAGTCCGCTGACCAAGCTGGCGTCGGGGACGGGCGGGATTTATATTCGCGCGGGCGGGAGCACGAAGAAACCCCTGCAGCAACTGCACGACGACCTGACCACGTATTACGAAGCGACGTATGTGCCGAGCATCAAGACTTACAACGGGGCGTTCCGGCCGATTGCGATTCATCCACTGCGCAAGGGGATGGTGGTAGAGACGCGTGCAGGATACTTCGCGCTGCCACCGGACAACGGGTCGGGGATTCGGTCGTTTGAAGTGCCGCTGTTGACGATTTTGGCGTCATCGACGCTGCCGACCGATGTGGCATTCCAGGCGCAGGTGCTGCATCTGGGGGAATTGCCGGACGGGAATTCCGGGGCGCTGGCGGTACAGGTTCCGGTGTCGGCGCTGCAGGTTCATGACGATGGGAACACGCATCTGTCGTCGGTCCACCTGACCATCGTGTCGCAGATCAGGAATGAGAAGGGCGCGGTCGTTGAGCGTTTCAGCGAGGATATTCCGCGCCACGAAGCGCCTGACGTGCTGCACAGCGAGGCCGGGCAGTACATCACGATGGAGCGGCATTTCTCGGCGGAGCCCGGGACGTACACGCTGGAGACTGCGGTGATGGACCGCATCAGCAACAAGTCGGGGGCGCAGCGCGTTCAGTTCAGGGTCGATCCGATTGCGAAGGGCCCGGCGCTGAGCGACATTGCGGTGGTGCGCGAGGTAGAGCCGCTTCACGAAGAGACCGCGTCGTTCGAACCGATGCGGTATATGAATGGCCGAGTGATTCCGGATCTGAATCCAGAACTGGCGGAAGGGTCGAAGAGCCTGTCAGTGTTTTTCCTGGTGCATCCGATGCCACCCACAGCGGGACAGCCGGAGCTGTCGATGCAGATTTTCCGCAACGGCGAGCCGGTGGGAACGATGCCGCTGGAGTTGAGCAAGTCGGACGGCCTGAGAGCAATTCCCTACCTCGGCAACATTAGCGGGCGCGTTTTTCCGCCGGGCACCTACAAGATTGAAGCCACGCTGAAGCAGGGCGGGCAGACGGCGACGACGAGCACGACGTTCAGCGTGGAGGGGACGATTGCGGCGTCGAATGCGCCTTCATCGATATCGTTCTCGGCCACGGGCGAGACCGAGACGGCTGCGGATGCGCATCTGACGACGACCGCGGTAGTGTCGAACAGCAAGTTCAACATTGCGGCGTCGGGCAATCCTGTGGCAGAGCCAACGGACGCGCAGATCCACGAGATTATCGAGTCGGCCCGACAGCGCGCGCTGGGATGGTCAGAGACGCTGCCCAACTTTATGTGCATGGAAATCACCGATCACTCGGTTGATCCATCGGGCCAGGGCGACTGGCATCACAAAGACACCATGGTGCAGATGATGCGATACGTCGATCACCAGGAATCGCGCTCGACGCTGGAACTGAATGGGGCGAAGAGCAACGTTGCGGCTGAGGACCTGGGATTCGCACACTCGGTGGGCGAGTTTGGTGGGATGTTCCTGCTGGTGTTCGATCCAAAGGCGCAGACGAAGTTCGCGTGGAAGGAAGCGGACGTAGTGGACGGGCAGCCGGCGCAGGTGTTCACGTTCCAGGTGACGCAAGCCAACTCGCAATTCGATCTGACGGGGCTGAACGACCGGCAGATCGCGGTGGGTTTCCACGGAACGGTCTATCTGGACACGGCGACGCGGAGCGTGCGGCGGATCAGCATCGATGCCGACGATATTCCGCCGGTGCTGGCGGTGCGGGCGACGAGTATTTCAGTGGATTACGCGTGGGTTTCGATCAACAACCATGATTTCCTGATGCCGGCGCGGGGCGCGGTGAGCCTGCGCGAGGGGAAACACCAGGCGGTGCTGAACGAGTTCGAGTTCAAGAACTATCGGCGGTTTGGGTCGCAGGTCAGGATTCTGTCGACGGCGGAATCGAAAGCGCTGGAGAAGCAGAAGAACCCCTAGGCAGAACCCCTGGCTTGTGCGGAGGGTGATTCTGCAGGGGTTGCGGTGGAAGGACGGGGTTGGGCGAGCGGCGGGCGAGGCCTGTTTTGTTCCTGAATTGAGGGGTGGGGTTGGGGTATACTAACCAGGAACCGCCTCGGTTTCCGTGCATTCCCTACCCCACGCCGGACCGAAGCACAGGAAACCACCCAGCATGTCCATTCGCACCCGCCGCACCTTCTTCTCGCTCATCGTATTCTTCACTGTCTGCGCGCTGGGCGGCATGGTTGTCAGCCAGCAGGTTGGCGCGCAATCGGCTGCCGATGAGTCGACGTTCCGCGATAGTCTGAAATCGTTTGGCGCGGTGTACGACATTGTCGCGAAGAATTACGCGGAGCCGCTGACCGGAGATATGCCGGACAAGGCGATCTACGACGGCGCGATTCCGGAGATGCTGCACACGCTGGATCCTCACTCGAACTTCTACGATCCCAAGTCGTACGCGCGGATGAAAGAGGACCAGCACGGCAAGTACTACGGCGTGGGCATGATCATCCAGCCGCAGAACGGCAAAGTGGTGGTGGTGTATCCCATTGAGGGTGCGCCGGCATTTCGGGCTGGCATTCATCCGGGCGACGTGATTTCCGGGATCGACGGACAGCCGGCGAGCGGCATGAGCTCCGACGATGTGGCGAACAAGCTGAAAGGGCCGCGGGGAACCAGCGTCACCGTGACGCTGACGCGCGTGGGGGCTTCGGCGCCGCTGACTTTCCAGCTGACGCGCGATGAGATTCCCAACGCCAGCATCGATCTGAGCTACGAGCTTCGCCCGGGCATCGGGTATATCCACATCAAGCAATTCCAGGAGACGACGGGGCGGGAGTTCGACGATGCGGTCGATGCCTTTGGTCCGAATCTGAAGGGCCTTGTGCTGGATCTGCGCGGAAATCCTGGCGGCGTTTTGGTGGAGGCGGTTGCGGTGTGCGACCGGCTGCTGAAGCGCGGACAGATTATTGTTTCGCAGCGGGGCCGGGCGTTTCCGGACCAGGTGTATCGCGCGACGCACGGCAACGACGGGCAGAACTTCCCCATCGTGGTGCTGGTGAATCACGGAACGGCCTCGGCGGCTGAGATTGTTTCAGGGGCATTACAGGATCATGACCGGGCGCTGATTTCCGGAGAGACGACGTTTGGCAAAGGGCTGGTGCAGACGGTATACACGCTGTCTGACAACACCGGGCTGGCGCTGACGACGTATCACTACTTCACGCCCAGCGGGCGGCTGATCCAGCGCAACTACGACGGCGTTTCGCTCTACGACTACTACTACAACCACGAGCAGCCGCAGGATGTGAAAGATCGCGAAGTGAAGCTGACGGATTCCGGCAGGACCGTTTATGGCGGCGGTGGCATTACGCCGGACATCAAGCTGGATCCGCCGAAGGCCACACCGTTTGAAGATGTGCTGCTGGAACACGACGCGTTTCAGGGATTCACCGAACAGTATCTGTCGCACAAAACGGTGACCAAAGAATTCCAGGTGGACGATGCGGTGGTCAGCGACTTCAAGCAATACCTGACTACGCTGAATGTCGATTTCACGCCGCAGCAGATTACGGACAATTCGGAGTGGATCAAGACGAACATCAAGTCGAAGCTGTTCGCGACACAGTTCGGATACACCTACGGATTGCGGGTGGAAGCGGACTGGGATCCGATGGTCCAGCAGGCGCTGAGCGAGATGCCGCAGGCGGAGACGCTGGAGCAGCATGCCGTGCAGGTACTGACCCAAAAAGAAGCGGCCCTTAATAAGGGTCCCGTAACGCAGTAGATTGCGGGAACCGAGGATTGAAGGGCCGGGAGCGATGCTTCCGGCCCTTCGCATTTCTGCGATACAAAAGGACAGGGGCAAACGATGAAGATCCGGGCTGCAGAAGAACCTGATCTCGACGCGCTTGAGCGGCTGATCAATGCGGCGTTTGAAGTGGAGAAATCCTTCAAACGGGAGCCGCGCCTCAACGCAGAACTCACGCGCGAATACTTCCGCGAGGGACACTTCCTTGTGGTGGAGGATGAGGCCGGTTTGGCTGGATGCGTCTTCGTCGAGATGAAAGGTCGGGTGGGGTATCTGGGACTGTTGTCGGTTGATCCGACGCGGCAAAAGACCGGACTGGGCAGGCGCATGGTCACGGCTGCAGAGGAGTACGCGCGCGCGGTGGGCGCGCAGCGCATGGAACTTACGATGCTGAACCTGCGTCCCGATCTGCCGCCTTACTATCGCAAGCTCGGGTATGTGGAGATTGGTGAAGAGGCCGTACCCGAAGTGTGGGCCAGCCGCATCAATCGCCCGTGTCATTTCATTCGCATGTCGAAGGCGCTGACAGAAAAGGAAGGCCATGGAAATTCGAATTGCTGAGGAGAAGGATCTCGACGGGCTGATGCGGCTCATCAATCAGGCGTTTGCGGTTGAACGATTTTTCATCCATGGGGATCGGCTCGATCCGATGAGCACTCGCGAATATTTCAGTAAGGGGCAGTTTCTGGTGGCCGAGGAAGATGGCGCGCTGGCGGCCGGGGTTTACGTGGAGATGCGGGGAGACCGGAGCTATCTGGGACTGCTCTCCGTCGATCCGGGGAAGCAGAAGACGGGTTTGGGACGGCGGATGGTCGCGGCCGCAGAGGAGTTTGCGCGGGAGATGGGGTCGCATGCCATGGATATGACGGTGGTGAACCTGCGCACGGAACTGCCGCCCTTCTACGAGAAGCTCGGCTACGCGGTGGTGGGGACGGCGCCGATCCATGAGCATATGCAGCCGCGGGTGACGCAGGCTTGCCATTTCATTCGCATGTCGAAGGCGCTGGGCTAGCTGACGGGAATTCGGCTGGGGCTTCCCTTTGGCGTCGCAGCGCGGCGCGCGAGGATTGGGCGCGCGGCCATGAGGACGACGAACACGACGGTGATGGCTGTCGGAGTGAGAACGCCCTGCTTGACGCCCCACCAGTAATGGATCACTCCGGCGAGAGCCGCGATGTAGGTAAGCCAGTGGAGGCGGTTCCAGTTCTTGCCGCCGAGCTTGCGGATGGACCAGGCGGTGGAGGTAAGCGCGAGCGGCAGCAACAGAAGCCAGGCGGTGAAGCCGGCGATGATGAAGCGCCGCTGGCTGATGTCGTCGACTATGGCGGACCAGCTGAATCCGGCATAGAGCCAGACGTAGGTCATGAGGTGCAGGCAGGCGTAGAAGAAGGCGTAGAGGCCAAACAGGCGGCGGAAACGCACCAGCCAGGCGAGCTTCGGGATGAGGCGGCGCATGGGCGTAACGGCCAGCGTGACCATGAGCAGGCGGAGCGTGCCGCGTCCGGTAAAGAAGGTGACGGTGTGGGTGGGATCGGGGCCGAGCGCGCTGGGATCGCTGGTGGTGGAGAGATAGAGATGCCACAGCAGCCACGCAACGGGCGCGAGACAGGCGGCGTGGGCTACTACCTTGAGCGCAACGATTCCGCGTTGCTTCATCGTTGATTGTTTCCGATCATGGAGGGGCTCTTCAGTAATTTTTCCGCAGATCCATGCCGTTGTACAAGCTGGCGACCTGATCGCCATAGCCGTTGAACATGAGCGTGGGCTGGAGCTGGCGGAAGATGGGTGCGCCGATGACGCGTTCGCGTTTCTGGCTCCAGCGCGGGTGATCCACGTTGGGGTTCACGTTGGAGTAGAAGCCGTACTCGTTGGCGGCCATTTCGTTCCAGGTGGTCGAGGGCTGATCCTTGACGAATTTGATTTTGACGATGGACTTCGCGGACTTGAAGCCATACTTCCAGGGAACGATGATGCGGACGGGCGCGCCATCCTGATTGGGCAGTTCCTGGCCATACAGACCGAAGGTGAGGAGGGTGAGCGGATGCATGGCTTCGTCCATGCGCAGGCCTTCCTGATAGGGCCACTGGATGCCAGCGCTCCACGGCAGCGGCTCCTGCTTTGAATCGGCGAGCGAGATGAACTGGACATACTTCGCGGTACTGAGGGGCTGGCACTGCTTGATGAATTCGGAGAGCGAATAGCCAGCCCAGGGAATAACCATGCTCCACGCCTCAACGCAGCGGAAGCGGTAGATGCGCTCTTCCATGGGGCGGAGCTTGAGGAGGGTATCGATGTCGAAGGTCTGCGGCTTGGCGACTAATCCTTCGACCTTGATGGACCAGGGACGGGTGTGAAGGCTGCCGGAGTTTTTGGCAGGATCGCCTTTATCGGGGCCGAACTCGTAGAAGTTGTTGTAGTGGGTAATGTCCTCAAACGAGGTGGGCGTGACGCCGGTAGTGGAGAGAGGGCTCTTGATGGTGTTGAGCTTTTCCGCGGCCTTGACGTGGGGCGGCTGCAGCACGCCACGCAGGGCGCATTCGCCGGCGACGGCTGCGACGCCAGCAGCGGCGGCGGCCATGAAAGAGCGGCGATTCATATAGTCACGCTTCGGAGTGATTTCCGAGGACGGGATATCGCTTTTTTTGAGAATCAGCATGAGGCTTTCTTAATTTACTCCCTACCGTATTCGACGCGCCTGGGCTGGATCGGTTACGGAAAAGCTGGCGATAAGGCTGTCAGCGGTAAAGCGTTTAGCGATGAAACGGTTAGCGATGAAACGGTTAGCGATAAGACTGTTAGCCAGAGGAACAAGCTGGCGGGGTCTTCTGCTAATCTTTGCTTGTCGTTACCCCTTTTCAGTCAGGTTCCAATCCATGCGGCGATTTGCCTCGCTTCTTGCGGTCTGTTCGTGTCTCTGCTTCACGGTTCTTGCGCGGGCACAGGGCGATGCGGTGCACCCGGTTGAGGTGAAGGTGGTGATTGTGACCACATTTGAGGTGGGCGAGGATACCGGCGACCGGCCGGGGGAATTTCAATACTGGGTGGAGCGGGAGCATCTGGACCGGCGGCTTCCCTTCCCAGGCGGGATGCGCGATCTGCGGGCGAACGCGGATGAGTCAGTGATCGGGGTGGTGACGGGGATGACGATTGGGCCGGCGGCGAGCACGATTATGGTGCTGGGGCTCGATCCGCGATTCGATCTGACCCATGCGTACTGGCTGCTGGCGGGGATTGCCGGGGTCGATCCGAACGCGGCGTCGCTGGGCTCGGCGGCGTGGGCGAAGTGGATTGTGTCGGATATTCGCCAGGAGATCGATCCGCGCGAGGCCCCGCCGGACTGGCCGTACGGAATTTTGGCGATTGGGGCGATGCGGCCGAATGAGACACCGGATCCAAAACGCATGTGGGGCAACGAGCCGATCGCGTACCCGCTGAATCCAACGCTGGCGGACTGGGCGTTTCATCTGACGGAGAAGACGCCGCTGATGGACACGCCGGAAGTGGCTGCTCTGCGGGCCACGTGGACGGGATTTCCGAATGCGCAGCGGCTGCCGTTTGTGCTGGAGGGCGATACGCTGGGGTCAGACGCGTACTGGCATGGGCAAATCCTGACGCACTATGCGGAAGACTGGATTCGCATCCATACGCATGAGCAGGGCCGGTTCGTGATGACTGACATGGAGGATCCCGGGATTGCGGAGGCGCTGACGCGTCTGGACAAGATGCATCGCGCGGATTTTCGGCGGTTTCTGGTGCTGCGGACGGCGTCGAACTTCTCCATGCAGGGACCGGGCCATGGGGCGGCGGATTCGCTGACGGCGCCGTATGTGGGAGGGATTCCGGCGCTCGAAAACGCGTGGCGCGTGGGTAGCCCGGTGGTCCGTGAGATTCTGGCGAACTGGGCCCAGTACAGGGACAGCACTCCGGGATATTTGCCGCTGACCGGGCGCTGAGCGGTTACGCGGCGGCGTTTGGCGGTTTAGGAGCGGCCCGTAGGCGCTCCCGCGTTTATACTGGAAGGGCTCCCTGCCGCATCGGGAAATCCCGCAGGTTTGTGGCCTCAAGGCCGGCCTGTCGAAGCGCACGTTACAAGAAAAGGTAGTTACCCATCCATGATTCGCTTCCTGCAAAAGGACACAAAATTCACCAAGATCATTTTCATCGGCATTATCGGCGTGACGTGCGTGCTGATGGTGATCTTCCTCGTCCCGGGCATGTTCAACGACACATCCGCCACAACGGACACGTACGCGTCGATTCGCTACGGTGGTCCCATCGGGCGCTTTCTGCCTGCGGAAGACAAGATTTCCACGGCCGATGTGCAGCTGCAGGTGCAGACGATGGCGCGCGGACAGCAGATTCCGGACATGCTGATGCCGATGTTTATGCAGCAGGCGGCGCAGGTGGTGATTCAGCGCCACATTTTGATTGAAGAAGCCGATCGGCTGGGCGTAACCGCGACCGATACGGATGTGCAGCATTTTCTGCACACGGGGATGTGGGGGCAGTATCTGTTTCCGGGCGGGAAGTACATTGGCGACACGCAATATGCCGAGCTGATCAACGACAACCTGCATATGTCGGTGGACAAGTTCGAGGGCGAGGTGAAAGACCAGATCATCTCCGACCGGCTGCGGGATTTGATTACGGGCGGAGTGACGGTTTCCGACCAGGAAATCAAGGACGCGTACACGAAGTCGGCGACGAAAATTAAGTTCACCTATGCAGTGATCAGCGCGGACGATCTGCGCAAGACGATCAATCCGACGGACACGGAGCTGGAAGCTTTCTACAAGCAGAACGCGGCGCGCTACAAGGATGCGCAGCCGGAGACGCGGAAGATTGCGTACATCGCGTTTACCGATAGAGATCTGCCGGGCGGCAAGCCGCAGGTGACGGACGCGGAGATTCAGCAGTATTACACCCAGAACCAGTCGAACTACAAAGTGGATGCGCAGGCGAAGGTTCGGCACATTCTGATCGCGGTAGACCCGAATGCGGGCGGGGCTGCGGATGCGGCGGCTAAAGCCAAGGCCCAGGGGATTCTGGATCAGTTGCGCAAGGATAACGGCAAGGACTTTGCGGATCTTGCGAAGAAGAACTCCGACGATCCGGGCAGCAAGGATGCGGGCGGCGAACTGGGCTGGCTGAAGCCAGGCGCGACGGTGCCGGAATTCGATCACACGGCCTTCTCGCAGCAGCCGGGACAGATTTCCGGACTGGTGAAAACGCGGTTTGGGTATCACATCATCCAGACAGAAGAGAAGCAGGAAGCGCATGTGAAACCGCTGGCCGAAGTGAAGACCGCCATTGTGGACATTCTGACCAAGCAGAGGGCTGCACAGGCCGAGCAGGCGTTTGCAGCGCAACTTGCGGCGGATGCGACGAAAAACGGATTGGCGGCAGCGGCGGCGGCGCATCATCTGAAGGTGACCACCTCAGACTTTGTGGCGGCGGGCGCGACGGTTTCCGGCATGGCGGACAGTTCGAAGTTCCTGGCGACGGCGTTTGCCGCGCAAAAGGGTGGAGCGCCCCAGGTGGCGGACACCGGCGACGGCAACTTTGCCGTGCTGCAGGTTGAGGACGTGAACGCAGCGCACACGCCGACGTTTGCGGAATACAAGTCGCATGTGCTCGACGACTTCCGCGATCAGCAGGTGACTTCCCTGCTGGCGCGCAAGACCAACGAACTGGCGGATCGGGCGCACGCGGAGAACGACCTGGCAAAGGCGGCGAAGGAAGTGGGCGCAACCATCAAGACCAGCGACCTGGTGGGACGCGATCAGCAGGTGCCGGACATCGGCGCACTGGCCAGTGCGGCGCCATCGCTGTTTGACCTGGGCGTGGGCGGGATCAGCGCCGCAATCAACAATGGAACGACGGGTGTGGTGGCGAAAATCGAAGATAAACAGGCACCCACCGCCGACGACATTGCGAAGAATCTGGATACGCAGCGCGACACGCTGCTGAACCAGCGGCGCGATCAGATGTACGAGGTGTTTGTCTCCGAAGCGGTGTCGCAGTACGAGAAGTCGGGACGGGTTCTGCTGAATCGCAAGATGCAGCAGCCGTCGCCCCTGAGCGGGACGTAAACTCGGATTCAAAAGCAACTGAAGCCCGTGCTGATCGAATCCCTTCGAGAGCACGGGCTTTTTACTTACTGACTGCCGGACTGGATTGATTCATGCCATTGGAGCGCTCATCGGGACTGCTGCTGCACATTTCCTCGCTGCCATCGTACGGCGGCATTGGCGACATGGGACCTGCCGCTTATGCGTTTGCCGATTTTCTGGCGGCTTCGAAGCAGCGATTGTGGCAGGTGCTGCCGCTGAGCCCGACGGGATATGGGAATTCTCCCTATGCGGCGCTGTCGGCGTTCGCCGGCAATCCCCTGCTGGTTTCGCTGGAGTTCCTGGCGGACCGCGGGTGGATTGACGGGGAGCGTTTGGAGGGGTTGCCGGGGCGTTCCGGCAATGTGGACTTCGAGCAGGTTGCAGCGAAGAAGATTCCCCTGGTGGAAGAAGCGGCGCGAAATTTTGTCCAGAAGCATTCCGCGGAGGAATGGACGCGGTTTGAGGGATTCTGCCGCGAGAATGCTACGTGGCTCGATGCGTGGGCGCAGTACTTGGTGCTGCGGCGCAAATTCAATTACGCGTCGTGGAATGAGTGGCCGAGCGAGTACAAACATCGCGAGCCGCAGGCGCTGGATCAGTTGCGCGCGGAGCATGCCGAGGATTTAGCCGTTGAGCAGGCGATTCAGTTTGCGTTTGATGAGCAATGGCGGGCGCTGCGGGAGTATTGCGCGAAGCGGGATATTCGGTTCATCGGCGACGTGGCGATCTTTGTGAACTACGACAGCGCGGATGTGTGGACGCATCCGGAACTGTTTGAGCTGCGTGAGGACCTCTCGCCGATTCGCGTGGCGGGCGTTCCCCCTGACTACTTTTCGGTGACCGGGCAGCGATGGGGGAATCCGCTGTACAAGTGGGATGTGCTGGAGCAGCGCGGGTTTGCGTGGTGGGTGGACCGGATCCGGCGCTCGCGGTCGCTGTACGACATCATGCGGCTCGATCACTTCCGCGGATTTGAGGCGTACTGGTCGATCCCGGCCGAGGACGAAACGGCGGTGAACGGCACGTGGGTGAAAGCACCGGGGGCGGCGTTGTTCGAGCGGCTGCGGCATGAACTGGGCGAGCTTCCTTTTGTGGCGGAAGATTTGGGGATGATTACGAAGGAAGTGGATGCGCTGCGCGAAGCCTTCGGGCTGCCGGGGATGAAGGTGATTCAGTTCGGATTCTCCGCACGCGGGGCGCACATTCACCTGCCGCACCATTACGTGCCGAACACAGTTGCATATACGGGAACCCACGACAACGACACGACGCGGGGATGGTGGGAGACGGCTTCAGAGACGGAGAAAGCTGCGGTTGTAGCCTATGTTGCGCTGGATGGCGGCAGCGTGGTGTGGCCGCTGATTCGCGCTGCGGAGACTTCAGTGGCCGACACATGCCTCGTTCCGGTGCAGGACATTCTGGAACTGGACGGGGCAGCGCGCATGAATGTGCCTTCGCGGCCGCAGGGCAACTGGAGCTGGCGGTACGAGGAAAATGCGCTGACTCCGGCGCTGGCGGAGAAGCTGGCTGCGGTGACCACGGCGGCGGACCGGGACAAGGCCGCCGCTGCTGAGCTGGCTGCGGGCTAGCTACGAACTAACTGCGCACAGGCTAGCTGCGGACGAGCAGAGCGACGGGAAATCCAGCGAAAACCGCGCGGAGCGGGACGCGGCCGTCGGGGCCGACGCGCACCCATGTTCCGGTGAAGATATTTTCGAGGGCGCCTCCGGCCATGCCGGGGATCTCGATTTCGCTCTCTCCCCAGGCGGCGGCGAGCGGCATTTGCATTTTTCCATCCATCAGGGAGTACGCAAAGCGCGGGACGACGGCGACGACGTCGCGACCGCGGGCGAAGGCGATCACGCGCTGGGCGTGGTCCTTTGAGACCTCGAGGGGAAGATATTCGGCGCGGCGGAAGGTTTCCGGGATGCGATTGCGCAACTGCAGAGCCTTATGGATGGTCCAAAGCTTGATGCGGCCATCTTCGGGAGTGCGGAGGACGTCGCGGCATACGGCAAGCTCGCCCTGGCGGACAGCCTGCTCGCGCAGAGCGGCAAGAGCGGTGCGACGGAGCTCGTAGTTTACGGGACGGCGATTGTCGGGATCGACCAGGCTGAGGTCCCACATTTCTGTTCCCTGATAGAAGTCGGGGACGCCGGGCGATGCGATCTTGAGCACGACTTGCGCGAGGGAGTTGACTGCCCCGAAGAGCTGGACGGCGGGCAACAGCTCCTGCAGGGTCTCGACGAAACGCGTCTCCCGGTTGCGGCCGTCGGGCATGAGAATGGCGCGAACGAAGTGGTGGACGGCGTCGACATAGGCTGAGTTGGGATTGGTCCAGCTGAGGTTGACCTTGGCCTCGCTGAGCGCCTTGGTCATGTAGAGCTGAATGCGTTCGACAAATTCCTGCCGATCGTGACCGGCCGGGGTCTTCCACGGCCATGCTCCGGCGAGAGTTTGGTAGAGGAAATATTCTTCGTTCGCGTCGGGAGCGACGCGGCCATCCTGGAGAGTGCGCTTGTGTTTCGCGTTCATGCGTATCCAGCGGCGCACATAGGAAGGCCAGAGCCACGTCATTTCCGAGATGACGTTGAGGCGGTTGCGGACGTCTTCGCTGCGTTTGGTGTCATGGGTGGAAGTGGCGAGCATGGCGTCGGGAGCCGTGCGCAGGCGCTCGCGATTTGTTTCGTGGAAGGCGTCGATGGAAATGCCGAAGGCTTCCATCGAGCTGCCGACGTCGTTCGATGAAATAAAGCGGTTGTAGACATAGAAGGCGGTGTCTTCGACGCCCTTGGCCATGACGGGCCCGGTGAGCTGCTGGAACTTGAGAGCGAAGTAGAATTCGCGCGGCTCGGTTTCGTCGCCGCGCTTGTCATGCAGCAGAAGCGTGCTCTCGAGGAAGTCGAAGACGGATGAGTCCATGTCGCGGTTGCGATCTTTGGCGCGCGCGATGGCCTGTGAGATGAAGGCGCGGTCGCGATCGCTGTACTGGCCGCGATGATCGATGTAGGTGCGGTAGACGGGGAAACATGCGATGGTTTCGCGGATGGCGGTCTCCAGGAGATCGTCGGTGAAGTCGCGCGCGCGGCGATTCTCCGATGCCATGCGGCCGAGGAGATTGGTGAGCACGTAGACTTCGCTGGAGAGCGCATTGCGCATGACGCTCAGCTTCGATTCGTAGATGAGGGTCTGCGGGTCGGAGCGGCGGCCGGTAAGGTTCTCGTAGAACTGCGTAAAGCGGGTCTGATTGTCTTTGCAGATGAAGACCTGATTGCCGGAGTAGACGAAGTCATAGCCGGAGGTGCCGCGAACCGGCCACTCCGGCGGCATGGATTCCCGAGGCTCGAGGATTTTTTCGACGACTACATAGAGCGGGCCCTGCTCTGTGGCCCAGTCAAGATCACGCATTGCATCGCGCACCTGCAATTCGACTCCGTTGGGGGCTACGGGCTCCTGCGGCGTTTCGCCGATGCATTGGCTGGCGACATACAGCATTTGCAGGCGGATGAGGTACTGCATGGGATTGAAGAGGCCGTCGCAGTGGTCGATGCGGAGGCCGGTGACTTCGCGGCGCGCGAGCAGGCGGCGGATGAGGCAATGGGTGGCGGCAAAGACCTTGGGGTTTTCCATGCGCAGGCCCACGAGGTCGTTGATGTCGAAGAAGCGGCGGTAATTGATTTCTTCGGCGGAGACGCGCCAGTAGGTGAGGCGCGATGGCTGGATTTCGAGGAGCTGGTGGAGGCGGTCAAAGCTCTCCGGCTTCCCTTCCACGCCGTTGATGCGCTCCAGCGCCTTGCGCAGCACGGGCTGCATTTCATCGCTGTTCAGCGCGTGGCCGAGACGCGGGCACAGCTCTGCGAGCTGCTGGCGGCGTTGCGCGGCGAGTGACGGGTCTGGGGTGTCGTGCGGGGGGATGTGCGCAGCGTCGCGCAGAATCTCGCGGAAGGATTGGGGGACGCCCAGCTGATCGAGTTCGTCATCAGGGAAGATAGCCTGAATGGTGCGGGGGGCGATGGGGATAAGGTGATCGAAGTAGCGGATCCACAGACGCCCGTCCTGGAGAACGACCTGAATGCGCTTCGATTCCAGTTCTTCGCCGTACTGGCGGCCGAGGATGGGCAGGAGGAGTTTGCCCTGCATGTCGGGGTTGAGCGGAGTCCAGTCGATGTCGAAGTAGTCGGCATACTCGGAGGCGCGGCCGTTCTGAAGCACGTCCTGCCACCAGACGGAGTCATTACCGACGCCCATGTGGTTGGGCACGATGTCGAGGAGCAGGCCCATGCGCAATTCGCGCAGGCGGGCAGCGAAGCGCGCAAAGCCCTCTTCCCCGCCCAGTTCGGGATTGAGGCGGTCGTGGCGGGTGACATCGTAGCCGTGCATGCTGCCGGGACGAGCCTCAAAGATGGGCGAGGCGTAGCAGTCACCGATGCCAAGATCCCTGAGATAGGAGAGTACGGCTTCCGCGTCGGCGAACGGAAATCCGGCGTGCAACTGCAGGCGATAGGTCGACAGCGGCGCGCGCGCTCCGGTGCGCGGCTCCCGTTGAATGCAGTCGGACTGATTCTGAATGACTTGTGGCGTCTCTGTTACCAGGGTTTGCACTGGCCTTTGGATGCGCAGGCGTCGGTAGGAGTTTGCGAGGAAAACGCGAACATTTGCCGGACGCACAAGGGCCAGGCAACAAAAATCCTCGCAGCAGCGAGGATCTCTTATGGTGACTGACCGCCGGCTAGACGAAGTGGTCGCCGTCGGCGGCGGAATGGACTTCGCGCTCGCGCGAACGGAGGACGTCAAATCCGACGCGGAGACCGTTAAAAACCGCGCCGATCTGACGGAGGGGACCGGCAACAATACGCTGTAGAATTGCAGTGGCACTGGCGATGCTGTCGAGGGTTCCGGTGACCATTTCGTCGACGCGTTCCGCCTGGACTTCAGTTTTTTCGCGGAGAACATCGACTGTGGCGCCGAGGCGCGCGGATTGCTCCTTCAGCGTCTCGCTGATTTCGACAGCGGCCTGGCTGACTTTGACAGCGTTCTGGCTGACGGTTACGGCGTTTTGCGAGGCGACTTTGAGCTTGGGGCCGACTTCGTCGAGAAGGCGCCGCGCGGACGCCATGGTGGGGATCACGTGTTCTTCGGCAACGCGGGAGACTTCGTTCAGGCGTCCGAGCGCTTTCCTGAGCGCAAACAACATGGCCAGCAGAACAAGCGCCTGCAAAAGCACGCCAAACGCCGTGACGGCGGTAAATGTGATGTAAATCCACTGCGGAACCTGGTGCATGCAATTCCCCGTTCTTAGCGCAAAGCCGCACAACGAAGTGCGGCTTCACACGAAATCACTCTTATCCCAGTTCCTAAGCCGACTCTTCGTTCTCCGACGAACTGGTGGTCTGGTAAGCCTGGCGGCCGGCTTCGACAGCAGCCGTGACCTTGCCGGTCTGATCGTTCACGAATTGCCGGCCCTGGTTCACGAATTCGTCCCACTGGGCGCGGCCACGCTCAACAACTTCTTTGCCGCGATCCACGTACTCGGTGACCTGGGTCTTGCTGCGGTCGACGAGATCTCCGACCTGATCGACGGCTTCGCGTCCGCGCTGCTTCAGGTACTCAGAGCCTTCGCGCGCACTGCTCAACAACTCTTCCCGAGTCTCGCGACCCGCTTTGGGAGCGTACAGGACTCCGATGAGGGCGCCAATGCCCAATCCTGCCAGAAACCAGCTAAAGCCGCTCGATTGCCGTTCTTCGGTCATAGGAATAATCCTTCCTTCAATGAAGTGATACCGCTGGACAAATCATGGTAGCTGGAACGACTTGCCCACGCAAATAGTGAATGCAACACGGCATCTGTTGGGGTTGCAACTGCTTATCGGGCTGATGGCGCTCCCGGCGCCGCGCTCCACGGCGGCGAACCCCGCATGCATGCTGGATGCATTGGGGAGGGACACTCTGGTTCAGATGCCCGCGTGCTCTGCCAGGGTGCCAACTGGACCGCCACTGCTGGAACCGGCTATCCGCCGAGGTCGACCAGATCGACGCCGTCGATGGGCTGGCCCAGGAAGCGGCTGCCGAGCGCGCGGAATTTCGTCACGGAGTCGGTGGCGAAGAAGCGCGTTCGCGGGCGAATGGGCTGGGGTGGTCCGGCGTTTAACGTTTGAGCCACTTGTTCGGCGGTTACTTCGGCGGAGTCGATGACACGCAGCATGGGTGGGACAGCGCGCTCGATCTGCGCGCGCAGCAGCGGGTAATGGGTGCAGCCGAGGACCAGCGTGTCGGGAGCCAGCGCTGCTTCGCTCGCCTGCTGCAGCAGCTCCGACATATAGACGCGCAGCACTTCGGCGGTGACGGGGTGATCGATCCATCCTTCTTCGACGAGGGGGACCAGCAGCGGACAGGCCTTCTCAAGCGCGCGCAACTGGCGGGCGGCGCAGGCCGCGGCGTAGGCATGACTTTCGACGGTGGCGGCTGTGGCGATGACGAGAACGTCGCGTGTGGTGGAGCTGGCTTCGGCGGCATTCGCTCCGGTTTCGACCACGCCGAGAACGGGTACGGGCACTGCATCGCGAATGGCGTCGAGGGCGAGCGCACTGGCGGTGTTGCAGGCGATGACAAGGTATTCCGCGCCTTCCGACACAAGGAATTTCGCGCTCGAGGCGGCGTAACGGGCAACGGTGTCGCGCGATTTCGCGCCGTAGGGGAGACGAGCCGTGTCGCCGAGGTAGAGGTAGTCGGCGGCGGGAATGCGGTGGAGGAGGGCGCGGAGGACAGTGAGTCCGCCAACACCGGAGTCGAAGACGCCGATTCTCATTGTGCGGGAGACTCCGGCGGGCTGGGCTCGGGGTTGGCTTCAGATGCGAGATAGGTGCGGGTGAGATCGGCGTGGCCGGCGAGCGTTTCGTGCGGCTGGCCATCCACGAGGAAGTGCACCTCAGTGATGTTGGGCAGATTGGCGTGGAGCGTGGCCATGATGGAGAGCAGCGTCAGGGTTTCCGGTTCAATGCCGGAGGGCTGTGCGGCAGCGAGCGCGCCGCTGAGGTCGACGACGGCGAGCTGGCCGGGATCACCGGACTGGCTTTGCGATTTAGGAACGGGCAGGAAATAGACTTCGTTCACGCCGGAAGCGATGCTCATGGGGTGGGTGGATCCGGTCGCATGAAACGCCTCAATGAGGCTTTCGAGCAGTACGCGAGCCTGGGCGTTATCGTCGGCGGGCAGGGCGAGGCTGCGCTCGACCGCAGTGAGTGAGCCATCGAGATCGTTGGGGACGTAAAGCGTGACGGTGCGCGGTGGAATCCCTGGGGCCACGGCGATGGAGGCCGGCGCTTCGACTCCCTGCGCCTGGAGGCGATCCTGTGCGCGGTTGCGCAGACGGATGAGGAATGTGGCCATGATGACGCAAGCGAGCAGCATGACCATGAAGAGAATCTTGTGCGCGCGCGAGATCATGGCTATTTCCAGTCGCTGCGCCAGGCGTCGAGAGCGGCGACCAGCGCATCCACAACAGATTTTTGGTAGTCGGCGTCGGAGACGTCGCGAGCGGTGGTGACGTGTCCGCCGACCAGCGGTGCCACTTCTATCGCAATGGCGGGGCAGGCGAGGTTATCCATGGGCTGCACGGAGGCGCGACCGAGGGTGATGGGAATTTGCGCATGGGCGAGGGCTGCGTCGATTTCGGATTCCAGCTTAAGGCTTTGGGTGATCCATGCGGCCTGCGCGGTTTGCCATGGCTGGAGGCGGACAGCGGGCGCGGGGCTGAGCGACGAGGCGTAGAGATGCACGCCGCTGCCGGTGGCTGTGGCATGGATGACCAGACAGGCCGCGGCCTGCGCGTGGTTCGCGGTCTCAGCACGGTTGAGCGCCGGAATGCCGGCGTCGGACTGGCGGGTGGTGACCACAGCGATGCCGTGAGCCTGGAGCGTGGAGCGGAGGCGGGTGGTGAGCGTGAGGGTGACGTCCTTCTCCTGAAGATCGGGCCGCAGGTGGGCGCCGGAATCGCTGCCGCCGTGAGCGGCGTCGAGGACGACGACGAATTTTGGCTGGGCTGGCTGAGCGGGCGCGGGCGGCACGGACGGCGCGGCAGTGGACTGGGCTGGCAGAACTGGCTGAGTCGTTGGCGGCGCGGTTTGCCCGACGGCGCTCATCGGCGCGGAGGCCGGAACGAGAAGAGTGAGCAGAGCTGCCGCCTCAATCCAGCGCATAGATGGCCAGACCGCTGAGCAGCTTGGGATAGAAGTCCGTGGACTTCTGCGGCATCACTTCCCCGGCGAAGGCGACCTCGCGGAGCTGGTCCAGGGTGACGGGGTTCATGAGGAAAGCCACGTTGGCTTCGCCGCGGGCGACCTGGGATGCGGCCTCGCCTGCATCGCGCAGGTAGCGCAGGTGGGTTTGGTCGCGAATGGCCTCAGCCGAAATGCCGAGCAGTTTCTCCAGAACCAGGCTGTGTAGCTGGACGATGTCGAGTTGGCGCTGGCGGGCGGGGACGTCTGCGAGGGCTTTCGCTATGGCGTCGGGCTTCGCGGTAAGGAGCCAGGAGCCGTCGGCGGTAACGGCCACGAAGGCAGTATTGGGCTGGGCTGCGGCGAGGCGTGCTGCGGCCATCGCCGGATCGCGATCGGCCAGCGCTTCGACCTCAAACCAGGGAGCGGCAGCCACGAGCAGTTTGGATGCGGCAAAGCCCTCCAGCCCAAAAACGACGCGGTGCGTGGGCAGGATCACGAGACCTTCTGAATCCATATTGATAAAGGTCATCATGGCGGCGGCTTCCGGAAACGGGGGCTGCGGGAGCGTTCCTCCGGCCCGTTCGCCGGCTTCGGCAGGAGTGGCGGGGTCGCGCTCGTGAGCGTAGGTGAGTGCGGTTTCGTAGCGGTGGTGACCATCGGCAATGATCAGTTTCTTATCTTCGAGCGAAGTGGTCAGGAGGTTGATGCGGGCGGGGTCGGTGATCTTCCATACTCGGTGGAGCACGCCGTACTCGTCGGTGACTTCGATGTCGGGCAGGGTTTCGCCGGCTTCGCCGTTGCTGAAAAGCAACTCTTCGGCACTGTGGGCCGGGTCGGAGTACAGCATGAAGATTTGGCCGAAGTGGGCGCGGGTGGCGCGCAGGAGGTTGAGGCGGTCGGACTTCGGTTTGGAGAGCGTCTGCTCGTGGCGGAAGACGACCCCCTGTTTGTAATCGTAGAGTTCGCCGAGAGCGATGAAGCCGCGGCGCTCGCGGACGACGCCGGGGAGCCCGGGCACGGCGAATCGCTGCGCGTAGGCGAAGATGCAGGGCTGGCGTTCCTGGGCCAGGATACCGGATGCGCGCCATGCGGCAAAATCCCGCGCCGCGTTGACGTAAATGGCTCCGTCGCCGTCGAATAGCTCAGGCAGACGCAGGATGATGCGAACCAGGTTGTACGGGCTGCGCTGGTAGTAGGCCTCCTGCATGGCCGGCGTGATCTTGTCGTAGGGCTGGGTAACGACATCCTGAGCGGCGACCTGAGCGAGGTTATAGCGCAAAGCGCGAAACGGATAAATACGGGCCATGGTGTTGCACCGATTTTAGCAGCGTGACTGCAGAGCCTGTCGGAGGGGAGAATGCAGGAGCTGAGCCGAAATTTTCGCAACAGCGATGCTTCAGTGGCGGTGGGTGCATCCCAGAAAAATGATGGAATCACGCGGGAGACGTGAGTTTGAGGCCAAACCCGGAATTGGCTATTGCAGAAGTCCCCGGGTCGTGCCAGTATTTTCCACACAAGAGGTACGGCCATGGCGTCCCCGACTGGGCGCGAACTCGTTGCCGCAGTATCTCCGGAAATCCGCTGGGCCCGCACTCCCTGGTGTTTTCCGCTGCTGTCCGTGCTGCTCGCTCTCCTGCTGCTGGTGCTGCCGGCCTGCGGCCAGGAAGATCCTCTCAATCAGGTCCATGTCAACCCTCCGCCTTCCGCGGTGGCAGCGGCCACGGCGAAGACCGACACGTCGGTCCCGCTGACGGCAAATGCCTCGCTGCGAACCGGGATTCAATACCGCGTGGACACGAACCTGGTCCTGGTGCCGCTGACGGTGACAGACCCGATGGACCGCCTGGTCACGGGCCTCGAGAAAGACAATTTCTCGATCTTCGAAGACAGTCACACTCAGGCCATCCGGACGTTTTCCTGCGACGATGCCCCGGTTTCAGTGGGCGTGATTCTGGATTTGAGCGGGAGCATGGGCAATAAGGTGGTGCGTGCCCGGGGCGCAGTGCTGCAATTTATGAAGACGTCGAACCCTCAGGATGAATTTTTTGTGATTGGGTTCAACGATCGGCCGACGCTGATTACGGACTTTACGTCGTCAGAAGACGATGTGGAAGCGCGGATGGCCACCCTGGAAGTGGGTCACCGCACCGCCCTGCTGGACGCTATCTACTTTGGCCTGGAGAAGATGAAGCAGGCGAAATACCGCCGGCGCGCGCTACTGATCGTCTCCGACGGCGGCGATAACAACAGCCGGTACACCGAGAACGAGGTGCGCTCCGCAGTGAAAGAAGCGGATGTGCAGATTTACTCCATCGGAATCTTCGACGCGGAAGCGCCGACCAGCGAAGAGCGGAACGGGCCGATGCTGTTGAACGAAGTGAGCAGCGATACAGGCGGGCGGCTTTTCCGGGTCGACGACCTGTCTGAAATGAGCGACATCGCTACGCGCATCAGCGCCGAACTGCGCAACGAGTACGTGCTGGGGTATAAGACCGATAACGCAAGGAATGACGGAAAGTGGCGTAAAGTGAAAATCAAGCTGTCGCCTCCGCCGGGATTGCCTCAGCTGACCGTGCACGCACGTACCGGATACTATGCGCCTTTGCAGTAGCCGTAATTTTTTCATCGCACTTTTTTTGATGGCCGGCTGCGCAGGTTTGCGCGCGCAAACGGCGCCCGCGCCCTCTCAGACGCAGACCGCTACGCCCGCCTCACCGCAGAGCGCTGAGACGCAGCCACCGCTGGATGTGGACCGGGACCCGATCGTCTCGCCCGACCCAGCCGACAATCAGCCAGTCAGCGCCGGGCACCCGAACGGGGGCGAGACGGCGGAGCGCGAACACGGGGTCTATACGCTGCGCCGCAATGTGGATGAGGTGGTGCTGAACTGCACCGTCCTCGATTCCGACGGGCACCTGGTGCAGGACCTGGGCCAGGGGGATTTTCACGTCTTCGAGGACAACGCACCCCAGGCTATCGTCTCGTTCCAGCACTCCGATATTCCGGTTTCGATGGGGATTCTGGTGGATAACTCCGGATCGATGCGGGACAAGCGCGACGCGGTCAACTCAGCGGCACTGGACCTGGTGCGGGCGTCGAATCCGAGCGACGAAGCGTTTATCGTGAATTTCTCCGACGAGGCATTTCTCGACCAGGACTTCACGTCGGACATCAACAAGCTGCGCGAAGGGCTGACGCACATTGAGTCGCGGGGAGGAACGGCGCTCTATGACGCGGTGGCCGCGTCGGCCGATCAGCTGGCGCAGGGCGCGCGACGGCCTAAGCAGGTGCTGCTGATTATTACGGACGGCGAAGACAACGCCTCCACGCTGAACCTGGAACAGACCATTCGCCGGGTGCAGGATTTGCAGGGGCCGGTGGTTTATTCCATCGGGCTGCTGTTCGGCGACGATGCCCGCGGTACGGAAGCTCATCGCGCGCGTCGGGCGCTGCAATTGCTTTCCGATGAGACGGGCGGCATCGCCTTCTTTCCCCATTCGCTGGCGGATGTGGACTCGATTGCGGGCGAGGTGGCGCGGGATATTCGGAACCAGTACACCATCGGGTATCACTCGACTAAGCCGATGAGCCAGGAAGGTTACCGGACGGTGCGGGTCGACGCCAAGGCTGCACATCACAGCAAGCTGCAGGTGCGGACCAAGGCCGGGTATTACCCCAAGCCTGACAAGCAGACGACGCATAAAGCGGGCGTCGAGGCTGCGCATTAGGGGAAAGTGTGCCTATCAGGAGCTGAAGCCCCTCGTTTTCGGCGCCTTACGGCACGAACTGAAGTCATGCCCTGAAACACGATGTGAGTTTTCCCGCGGGCGGTGACGTCGAACCCTTTGAAGACGTTGGGTTTTCCCGAGGGCGGCGATGTCGTCTCCTTTGCAGGGAGGGCCTTTTCCCGAAGATTTTAGGCTTGCAGGCTGCGGTCGGCGGCCACGACGCGGTTGCGGCCCTTGTGTTTGGCCGCGTACATGGCGTGGTCAGCGCTGCGCAGTAGCTCATCGGGGTTGTCGGAGTTGTCGGGGAACATCGCCACGCCGATGGAGATGGTGATTTGGCGGAGGGGCTGGCCGTGGAAGCGCAGGGAGAGATCGCCGACCATACGGCGGAGGAGTTCAGCGCGATCGAGGGCGCCGCGGGTGGCGATTTCAGGCATAATGACGACGAACTCTTCGCCGCCAAAGCGGCAGACGATATCCTCGCCGCGGACGCCCACGCGCATGCACTCGGCTACTTCGCGCAGGACCACGTCCCCGGCGGCGTGACCGAAGGTGTCGTTGAACTGCTTGAAGTGGTCGATATCGATCATCATGACGGCGACCTGCCTGCCCTGGCGATTGGCGCGCGTCATCTCCCGTTCGAGGGCAATTTCCATAAAGCTTCGGTTGAACAATCCTGTCATACTGTCGCGAATCGATTGACTTTCCAGCCTTTGGCGAAGGTTCAAGCCGGCGATGGCCATGGCCGCCATTTCGCCCAGGGACCCGAAGGCCGTCTCTCGCAATTCGGTGAGAAGGGACACCTCCTGGGAGGAACATTCCACGGAGATGATTCCGAAGGTTTCGCCATGGGCGGTCAGGGGCAGGCAGAGATAACGCTCCGGCGGTTTGCCCGCAAAGTGGGTGCAATGGACCTCAGAGCGCTCGGGCCGCCGCCAGCGGCTGCGCCCGGTGCGAAGAGCGCAGCAGCTTTCCGGGGTGAATCCGTCGAAGGCCACGGCGTCGACTCCACCCCAGGTGCCGACACATTCGAGGGACTGGCGAGAGTTGTTGAGGATGCAAAGGCTGCCGGCAGTGCCGGGGAGCAACTGCTCGAGGTAACGAACGGTGCAATCCTGCGCCTGTTTAACCTCCTGGCAGAGGGAAACCTCGTCGCGGGCGGAAATCAGCAGCCGAGAGGACCAAGCCTGCTCTTCGAGGCGCTGGACGGTGAGGCGCAGGCGCTCGTTGGTGTCAGAGATTTGCTCTTCGAAGCGTCCCCGGCGCAACGCGTCGCGCATGAGGAAGCCGAACAGGGTAAGGATGATCGCGGTGCCAATGGCGATAACGGTGATGCGCCGGGCGAGATCGTAGAGATTGCTGCGCTGTAAGGCTTCCTGCCGCTGAGCGAGCTCACTCTGTTCTTCATCCAGCAAAACAGTGGAGACACGGCGGGCGCTCACGACATCCTCGCGAACGGCGGCGGCGCCTGATTTCATCCGGTTGACGGCGGCGGTTAATGTCACAGCCGCGTTGGCCAATTCGGCGGCCTCGCGCTCCTGCTGGGGTTGATCGCGAAGAAGCAGTTGCAGGCGCACGAGCAGCGTGTTCAGGGTGACAGTAGCGCCCTGCGCGGCGCGCAGCGTGTCCTCGCCTCCGGTAAGTCGATAGAGTTGGGCATCGAGATCGACGCGATCGATTTGCTGGGAAACGCCAGCCAGGTTGAGGAGCACTTCCTGGGTATGGCTCACCGGGGTTTCGGGAGCCACAGAGCCGTGGGCGTCTGTGTAGATCACCAGGGCAGCAATCGCGCAAAGACAAACAATAGTGAAAACAAACGCGATGAGCAGCCGCACGAATCGGCGGTTGCCGGGAAGCGAATTGGTTGGGGGCCGATTCACCAAGGGGGAAAGCCAGAAAACTTAAAAGTACGGCAATGGTGCGGTCATTTTAGCAGTAAACGTCGCGACTTCCGAAGAAAACCTGAAAGACATTGTGTGAGGTGTTGGGAAAGCCATTGCGGCAGATGCATTGTGAATCGGCTGATCGCTGCTCTCGTGATATAGACTGGTGAGTCTTATGAGCGAATCCAGTACCCTCAGTCACCTCCGTGTGGCCTCCGATGTGACTGAATTAATCGGGCACACTCCCCTACTGCAGCTACGGCGCGTCGTTCCGGCGGGGGCGGCTGACCTGTATGCCAAGCTGGAGTTCCTGAACCCCGGCGGCAGCGTGAAGGACCGCGCGGCGCTGGGCATGATCCTCGATGCCGAACGGCGCGGCGTGCTGCATGCGCAATCGATCATTGTGGAAGCGACGGCCGGGAACACGGGCGTGGGGCTGGCGCTGGTGGGCGTGAATCGCGGCTATCGAGTGGTGCTATTTGTCCCTGAAGGTTTTGCCGAGGAGAAATGCATTCTGATGCGCGGCTTTGGTGCGGAAGTGCATCGCACACCGGAATCGGAGGGGATGTCAGGAGCGATCCGGCGCGCGCTGGCACTGGCGAAGACCGACGCGAATGTGTGGCCGGCATTGCAGTTCGACAACCAGGCCAATCCCGACTTCCATCACGACACCACGGCGGCTGAATTGTGGGAGCAGATGGAAGGGCGGATCGACGCGTTTGTGGCGGGCGTGGGCACCGGGGGCACGTTTAGCGGCATCGCGAAGTTCCTGAAAGAGAAGAATCCGCGCATCCTGACGGTTGCAGTAGAGACGCAAGGGTCAATTTTGCAGGGCGGCGAGCCAGGGCCGCACAAGGTGGAAGGCATCGGCGTTTCCTTTGTGCCGAAGACCTTCGACCGCTCAGTGACCGATGAAATTGTCGCGGTACCGGACGCTGAGGCATTTGCGATGGTACGCGCACTCGCTGGTAAAGAGGGGCTGCTGGCAGGATCGAGCAGCGGCGCCATGGTGCACGCGGCAGTCGAGATTGCGAAGCGGCTGGGCACGGGACAGCGCGTGGCAACGATTATTCCCGACTCGGCGGAACGGTATTTGTCGAAGGACCCCTTCGACTCCGAAGTCTAAGATCGGTCCATCACGCTTTTCTCCGACGGCAATTCCCTTTCTGTGACAAGATTTCTGCATCATGCCCCAGCGTGATGCGGACCGTCCACGCCTTCATCGACCACTGCGCCTGCGCGACCTGGTGCTGGCGCAGATCCTGTGCGTGGTGGGCAGTTCGTGGGTGGGCGTGGCGGCAGGCCTGGGGCGCGCGCAATCGCTGATTTGGGTTGCGGCGATGCTGCTGTTTTATATCCCGATGGCGGTGTCGGTGATTTGTCTGAACCGGGAGATGCCGCTGGAAGGCGGGCTCTACGTTTGGGCACGCGAGGCTTTCGGCGACCTGGGCGGATTTCTCACGGCCTGGAATTTGTGGGTCTACGGCATCGCGGTCACGGCGACGATTCTCTATGCGATTCCCACGGAGCTGTCGTACCTGATTGGGCCGGCGGCTGCGTGGCTGCCGGAGAACCATCTTGCCTCGCTGGCGATTGTCACGTTGCTGATTGGCGGGATCACATACGCAGCGCTGCGTGGACTGGAACTGGGCAAATGGATCTTCAATACCGGCGGCGTCGCGATCCTGATTGTCTTTGCCGGGCTGATGGTGCTGCCGCTGTGGGCGCTGGCGCACCACGCGCCCATCCACTACACGCCGTTCTCGGTGGCTGCACCGCCATTCGACTTGCGCACGCTGGCACTATTTGGGCAAATGCTGTTTGGAGCGCTGTGCGGTCTTGAATACATCGCGATTCTCGCGGGCGAGAGCCGCGACCCGGCGCGATCGATTGGGCAGTCGGTGGTGATCTCGTCGCCGGTGATTTGCGCGATGTTCATATTGGGCACGGCGTCGATTGTTGCTCTGGCGCCGCACAGTCAGATTGATTTCATCGCGCCGATTCCGCAGGCAATGCGGATGACGCTGGGGCTGACCGGGCTGGGGAATGTCACCGCGATTGTTGCAATTTTGTTGCTGCAGCTTCGCCTGCTCGGTGCCACCAGTTACATTTTTACGGGAGTGACGCGGTTGCCGATGGCAGCGGGGTGGAATCATCTGGTGCCGGAGTGGTTCACGCGGCTGCATCCGCAGCGGCGAACGCCAACGAATTCCATTGCGTGCACGGCTGCGCTGGTCTTCGTGCTGATTCTGCTGGCGAGCACGGGCGTGCATGCGCAGGAGGCGTACCAACTGCTGACGAATGCGAGCCTGACGCACTATGAGCTGGCGTATCTGGCGATGTTCGCGGTGCCGCTGGTGGGAGCGGCTACGCTCCGGCGCAAGCTGCCCACGTGGCTGAAGTGGACATCGGCTGCGGGCTTCGCGTCGACGCTCTTTAGTTTGGCGATTTCCGCATACCCCTTCGTGCGCGTGGTGAGCGCACGCACGTATGCCGCCAAGATTCTTGGGACGGTTGTGGTGAGTAATCTGATCGCGGTTGGGTTCTATCGTCTGCGTGCGCGCACCGGGCAAAAGGAACAAGCCGCGCTGTCAGACGCGGCCTGATCGATGCGGATCCTCAGTGCTGGATGGGTCTGCGGAAATACGGACCGAGGGAGAGGGAGCCAACGGTCGCTGTGTCTGTAACGGCGTTGCCACCGAGCGTGATGCAGGGCGCCTCGGCTCCAAGATTGCCCTGGAAGACGATCGACAGAGTGAAGACGCCACGCGGCGCTCCCATAGGAAGGATGAGGCCGCGGGTTCCGTCTGAGTTCCACAGCACATCAACTTGCGTGAGGCCGGCGGCAAAGTGACTTGCGGGCGTGAGCTGAATCCATTGCCAGATACGCCGCCATGGGAAGGCTTCGGGGCTTTCGAGGAGGATGGCCTCGACATGTTGCCCGGTGGAATCGGTGAATAGCGTGATTTCAGTGTCGGGTACGGCGACTGGTTTTTCGGCGCTGGTCAGGTCGGGCCGTCCGAGGGCGGCGATGAGCGCATCGAAGATGGGAACTGAAGCCTGCTGCAGGCCTTGCCAGGCTTGCGCGGTAGCCGCGCGTTTGGTGACGAGCGCGTTGTTGCCGTTGTCCGGATACGGCGCACCTGGTACGAGGTCGTCCGCGAGCGGATCGAAGCTGGCGACCACGGTGGCCAGAGCGGAGCGAGCGGTCTGATAGGTGCTGGCCGCCGCGGTGAACGCGGAGTATCCATTGGCAGCGAGCCAGGTGTTGGGGTCGACGGAGGTGGTGTAGTGGCGCATGGGCGTAGCGCCGGCAGCTCCAGCCAGCTGATTGACGGCGTTGGCCACCTGGTCAGTGAACGTAGCGTAGCGGGAGGTGGTGAAGATGACGCGCTCCAGGGTGGTGAGCGCTTCCTGAGCGGCGAGGAAGGCTTGCAGAGCCGCGAGGGCGCCGATGGCGTCGGTTGCCGAGAAAATGGCTTCGAGCGAAATTGAAGAATCCTGGGGCAATCCCCCAGCTACGATCCCGCCGCGATCATCCCTGACGGTGCCGAGCCATGAACCTGCGACAACGTCGAGGGTGTACTGCATCTTCGGCGCGAGCGGCCGGAACCATAGCAGGCGCGCGGCTGCTGCGGCCTGCGCTTCCTTCCGCTCCTTGAGAATGATGCCAATGTAATTTGGGTTGAGCTGCTGGATGCCAAGCCCGGTGAGATTGAGCATCTGATTCACGGCGGGGTTTTGCAGGAACGATGCTGTATCCGGCTGAACGTTGGGATCGACCTTCACCAGCGCGCGCTTTTCTAGCTCGCTTACCTGAACGTCAGTAAGGTTGCGATAGACATTGGAGGCCGGTGGCGCGATGGTGCTGGGCATCGCCGGGACAAACGGAGTTGCGACCAGGGCTCCCTGTTGCGGGATGGAGGGAACGTGGATGGCCTCGGTCTCCATGAGCGTGTAGTTCTGATTGCGATCCATGCAGCGGAAGTGAAGAGTGTTGGCGATGCCGCGGAGGCCGACGGCCTGATAGAGCGCGTTCACGTAGCTTTCGCAGAATTCAACGTTGACGTCGTAGCCGTAGTAGGCGGCCGTGGCGCCGGTCAGCGGCCACGACCATTCCGTGTAAGTGCCGAGGTCGGAGATAGCGCCGCCCAGCGGAAATGCGGTGACGGGCTGCTGCATGCTGGTGCAGTTAACGGCGAGTTGCGGGTAGTTTGCCGGTTCCGCGGGCACGGGCGTCGCGGTGGGCGGGCTGCTGGGGAGGCCGTTGGGGTTCGGAATGGGAAGGCCGACCTGCGCGATGCCTGGACCGGAAGCAGTTTGGAAATATGCGAATTCCACGATGGGATAGCCGTTCGGCGCGGTCTGGAACTGCGGTGTGCCGCCGTTGACGCGGGCTGCCTCGACTTCTGTGGTGACGCGAATGGCATAGAAGGCGGGCGCATCGGGCAGGATGGCCATGGCCGTAGGTGGAACGGTGTATTGGACCGAATAGAGCGTGAGGCTGGCGTAGGCGGATCCCTCGAAGCTGAGCGTCAACTCAGAAACAGGAGGCGCGGTGGAATCGAAGTAAAGCGACCACACATAGGTGCTGGGGTCCTGATACTGTCCCTGCGGAGCGATGGGTGCGCCGTCGCCGAGGCAGTTGGGGTAATTGAGCTCGAAGATTTCGCCGTCCGCCTGGTAAACCAGGACGAGGAGTTCGTCGAGCACGCGGGGCTGCGGGAACTGGATGGTGACGGTGGGCTGTACCCCCGACTGCGCATTCCAGACAAACGTAAGCCCCTGCTGCAGTCCCGGATAGTCAGGTGCAGCGATGGTTGCGGGGTTGCAACCGGCGCTCTGGAAGCTAAGGCCCTGATCGTTGAATGACGTGCCGTAGATCTGCTGTGTGGACTGGCTACTCCACTGCGCGGTCCAGGATTGCCCGGGAACCATTTGCCAGGGAACGACTTTGAGCTGAATCTGCGTGGCACTGGTGGGCGCGAGCCATACGGCGCTGAGGTAGGTTGTATCCACTTGAGCATCGTTCTCAGTTTGCGGAGTTGACGGAATGGAGCACACCAGCGACCACGTAGAGCCGTACCACTCATAGAGGCTGACATCGACGAGCGAGTGCTGAATGATGAACTGCACCGACGGCGGCGTCGGGTTGATGTTCGACATGTCGTCTTTGCCGACTTCGGCGGGCGGAGGAGGCGCGGGAGTCGTTTCAATTTCAGCCGGAAGCTGCGACTGTGGCAGTGCGTTGAGACATCCGCCGATCATGTCGACCACGGGGTGAGAGAAATTGAGGACGAAGTGCGCGTCCTGCGGCAGGACGGGCGCCAATTGCACGGTGCTCGTGTTGTCCGGCGTCATGTCGGGCAGCATGTCCACCAGATTGCCGGTACCGGAGGTGGTACGGGTGTTCCAGTTGGTGAGCGAGGTTCCGGTGAGGTCGAGGATGCCGGGAGCACCCGGCGTGTCGTACTGCACCGTGAGATCAGGGAACGGGCCGTTGGCGCGATGCGCGAGCAGCACGTAGTGGTCGCTGGCGGATTTGTCGTTGGAGTCGCCGTGATCGGCGAGCGTGGCGTCGATGTGGCTGAGCGCGAGCGGCACAGGAGGAATGGAGCCGTCGTCGCCGCCCCATGTGAGCGAGATGGTGCCGCCGACATTGGGCAGGGGCCAGGGAAGATCCAGTTCGACGGAGAGCTCGCCGTGAACCCAGAATGGATTCGGAGCGCATCCCTCAAGCAGGGCGTCGGCGGTGATGCCGACTCCGATGCCGAAGGCGCTGAGGTGCACTTCACCATGCAGCTCAATGCCGCCGGAAATTTGCAGCGGCGACCATTGAATGGCGGCCAGTGTGGCGAGATAGGCATTGAGACTGGCGGAGAGTGGGCCAAAGGTCCATGAGCCGGAATACCCGGTATAGGTGCCGGTGATGAGGCCGGAGTTGCTGACGACAAAATATGCGTCGGCTTCGAAGATGTCGAAGATGCGCGCCATGGCACGCTGCGTGTGCGGTGGCTTGCCAATGGCGAAGAACCACTCCGGCGTTGGATCGTTGGTGGCATCGACGTAGATTTCCGCAGTGGCTTCGATGTCAAGAACGATGGGAATCTGATATTGCGCGTCGATGGTGAGATCGAAGGTGCCGGAGTTTCCGTCGTAGGTCGCCATGGCTTCGAAATTGGCATCCTGATCGGCTCCACTGATGCGTTTGGAAAGGATGTTGGCCTTGCCGATGAGGGAGATGACGGGGCCGGGCACGAGGATCACCAGCATGATGGCGGCGGATGCGGTGTAGCCGTCGTCGGCCGCGGTGCCGATGGTGGCGCCGGCGCCGATGGCGAAGGCTCCCGCAGAAGGCACCAGCCACTTGTTAACGTCGGTGGCAGTGTAATCGGGCGTGCCACTGAGATTGGGGCCGCTGGGGCCATTAGGATACTTGAACCAATCCCACCACGTGACCGGGGGTTGCGGTTCCGGATCGAGGCCAGTGGCGACGAGGCCCTGCAATCCGTAGAGGGCGACATCGAGAAACAGCGGAATGCCGACAGGCAGTTCGCAATCGAGCGCGAGGAAGAAAACGGATTGGCCGCCGAAGTTGCCGACGATGAAGTCGGCATCGACTTCGAGGTCGCAGGTTTCGATGACGACTTTCACCGAGCCCGCGAAGACGTCCACGCTCTTGGGCCCGGTCGGGCCGATGGGAGCAATGGAATTGAAGATGGACGGCATGAGGCCGACGGCGGTCAGATCGCCTGGTGTGTTCGCGTCGACGTGGATGTGATCGATTTCGCCATCGATTTCAATGACGCCGGGAATCTCGAACGAAATACCGACGCCGTCGAAGGAGACCGTGCCGTGGGTGAGGTTGACGTGCAGGCCCTGGACGGAGCCGCCCAGCGAGATGCCTTCGACGAGGTTGATGTCGCCGTTGAAGCCGATCCATTTGCCAGTACTGTCGTTGCCGAAGCCGAGCGCCTGCAGTCCGACGTGGAAGCCGAAGAAGTCGAGCGACATCTGGTTGGGGAGATCGATCCATCCACCCTGCAGCGAGATGTTGCCCTTGCTGTCGATGCCGAGGCCGCGCAGCTCAATGCTGGGCCAGTTGAGATTCGGCACGGTGATGATGAGATTGCCGGAGATGACGATGGTCCAGGATTTATTGGCCGCGAGGTCGAACTCGATGGAGGCGACATCGATTTCGACGCTGCCCAAATCGCTGGGGAGGTTATAGAACAACTGCACCAGGCCGTCGGAAGTGGTGGAAGCTGTCGTGGAGGCTGCCAGGGTGATGGAGAGCGAGCCATCCTGTTTGACGCTGAGCTCGACATCGATGGTGACCGGGCCGTTGGATTCGTCGCTGAAATATGGGACGGTGAGCGAGCCGCCGATGGTGCTGGCGGCGAGCGATCCGTTGGCCATGGTCACATCAAACGCGGTCAGCGCTATTTCGAAGCCGTCCAGCAGCGTGGCGGAGAGAGGATTGGTGTCGAGACCGTCGACGTAGAAATGGCCGGAGAATCCCTGGGGGCCGGTGAACGTCACATTGTCCGCGTTGAGCGTTTGGCCGCTGGGGATCGTCACGCCGATGCTGAGGCCGGAGGCGTCGTCGGAGATGGTGAGGACGCCGGTGCCGAGCGCGGCATCCGCGACCTGCTGCAGGATGGGGACGCCGATCGATTCAATGAGCGAAAGCGCCGTTGAGGCCATACGAAATCCTTTTTCCTGGGCGTGTTGGGAGCGCACGCCCTTCGAACTGCCTGGTCATCCCGGCAACCGGTGTCGGTGCTTCCCCGCCCCATGGCGCAGTTGCGTCGGCACCCTGCTGCTTATCCCCGCAGCCGCGCGAACGCTGAAGGCGCGGGGGCATTGAGGCCGCCGCTAAAAGAGTGCAGCCATTGCCGTGATCTGCTGCGAAAGTTCGGCCAGCTCCGCTGCCGCGGTTGCCAGGTCGCCACCCACTGCGGTGATGAGGTTCTGAATGGTCTGAAACAAGCTGCTTGCGGAGCTGAGCGCAGTCGACGCGCCAGAGGGCAGCAGCGTGTTCGCCATGGAAAGGCCGGACTGCAGGCCGTTCATGACATCGGTCGCCGAGGTTCCCGCGGGCAGCGAGCCTTCGAGAGCGGCAAGCTTATCCGCGATGGTTGAAATAACCTTCGCCACGTCGGTGAGCGCAGTGTTTACCGCAGTCCCCACCGGGGCAAGCGAGGGGATGGCAAACAGGGTGCTGAGCAATGGCTGCAGCACGGCTAGAAGCGTGCCGTCCGTCGCAGTGTTGGGCGGCTCCCAGGCGCTGGGCGCCTGTGGCGGCGTGGTGATGGTGGGATTGGGCGCGGCCAGGAACGTGAGCGCGGCGATGACTGGAGCGATTGGATCAGGAGGTGTACCCATAAAGTTTCTGTCCTTTGCGAGTGGAATATCTGTTTAAACCGTGGCCAATGTCAGCATTTGCGAGGCAAAAACTGTTGAGGGACTGGATAGGTTGCCGAAGATGTCGACGGCAACCACTGCATAAGCATTGGGGGCGCTGACGCTGGGTGCGGGCGCGCCCTTGATCGTGTTCGGATCGATGGGCGACCCGGTGGAGAGGACGCCGTCGGTGAATCCGGCGCGGCGCACCGAGACCTGGCCGAAGACCTTGACCTGGCCCTTGAAGGTAGCGACCACTACGACGGGAATGCCGCGGCCGAGTCCGATGCGCAGGCCAGTGAGTCGCACGAACGGAGGGTTGGTGGTGTTGATTTCCGCGATGCCGCCCGTGGATGGCGGCGTCCAGTAATTAAACGCGACCTGATGCAACGGACCGAGAGATGAGTTGTAGTCAGACTGCCTATAGATGTAGATCGGAGCATCGTTGTCGGGCGCGGGTCCGGAAGGCAGAGTAATTTCGGCCATGTCGCTGTCCAGGTAGTCGCGAGCACAGAGGCGAGGATCGGGAACCAGTGCGACGACGCGTGGATCCACGTCCCCTGCGCTGAAGGAGACACACGGCGAAGCCTGTGCGTTGTAGGCGATCTGCGCGAGGGCTGAGGGGCTGACGGGATACGCCGGATTCGAGCCGAAATAGCGCAGGTCGCTGAGTTGATCGACGCTGGGGGCGCGGTAGACCAAATAGGCGGCTACGTCGGGATTGGTATCGAGCGCCCACGCAACGACGATCGAGTTCTCAGTGGGCTGGAGTTTGTAGAGCACGGGTGGACGCGGCGGCGTGACGACACGGGTGTAGTACGGCCCGATGGTGTCAGAGAAATCGCCGGCGGAACCCGCAGCGTTGACGGCGCCCATCCGATAGACATTGCGCCCGTAGCCGGTACCGTTGACGCTGTCGCTCATGGGCGTGGTGAGCTGATACGCCGAAGTGTTGACGCGCGCATAGCCGATGGAGTTCGCAGGAATGTCGGCGACGGCGCGGAGCTCGTCGTCGAGCAGGCCTCCGTAAAAGTGCTCGATGAAGGCACGTTGCGCGGTTCCATCGTTCAGCACGTTGGCCATGGTCCAGCTGGTGCTGTTCATGGTATTCCAGGCAGTGAGCCATTGATTGAGAGCAGTGATCCACGCAGCGAGGTCGGCCCGCTGAGGGTGGCCGCCGTCCGGGACTACCGGGTTGGGATCGGCCGCGTTATTGATGCTCACACGCCGTGCCACATCGGCGAGTTGGATGGAGCGCATTGGAGCGCGCTGAAGGGTGTATCCGTAGATACCCGTGCCGCCCGGGGTAGCGAACGGCAGCGTGGCGCTGGCCATGCCGGTGTAATCCGCGGGGCCGTAGTAGACGTGGTCGACGCTGTGGATGGGCGTGGGCATGGGCGGCGGGACGAGCCGCTGCGCGCCGGTGAAGTAGAGCGTCGGCGAAGTGGGCTCGGAATAATTGGGGTTCACGCCATTCGGATCGACGACCTGCTCCGATCCGTCGAAGGGATTCTTTGTGGATCCCTGAATTGAGATTTGGCCGCGCGCAGTGTTGACTGCGACAGGAATGTTGAGTGGCACCTTCAGGGACTCCTGTACGCTGTAGCCCGCAACCAGATACACGGTTTGGCCGATAAACGCGCTGGTCTGGCTGACGATTCGGGCGTTCGGCCCGGCCTGCAGCGTGGCCACGACCGGGCCGCCCGAGGTAATGGCAGCGGGCCGCGTGACGTAGCGCTCGATCGTTCCGTCGGGCAGCGTGAACAGCAGCAACGCCGCAGGATCGGTCGACGCAAGAGCAGTGAGCGCCGGTGTGACCTGAACGACCACCGTGTTTCCGTCGCTTCCAGGAGTGATGGAGTTGACCGTAAAGGCCTGCGCCTTGCGCGTGGGTAGCGTGAAGTCCTGGGTGGCGATGACGCCGGAGGGATTTCCGGTTTGGATGTCCACCGACTGCACGGTAGCCTGCGCGGTCTCGATGTCGGGATACATGACGAAGGCTGCGCCGGACCAGTTCACCTGATATTGCAGCGTGCCGCCGGTCCACGCGGAGCCGTCGGGCGTCGCCGCTCCGCCACCGGTTGCCGTGTTGTCGAACTTCACGATGCGGAGGTTCGTCGGCGCCGCGGCAATTTTTTCAACGCCGAGGGGCGCGGTCCAGGCATTCCAATTGCCCACGACGCCGAAAATGTCGAAGCCGCCGACGCGATAGCTATAGCCGCCCACGGGGTCGACGACGCCAGTGTCCAGGAATCGGAACAAGCGGGGCGTGGTGATTTTTGAATTCGCCGGCGTTGGACTACTGGCGACGGCGATCCATTTGTTGAGGCGCGTTAGGCTGCCGGACTTGCCGCTGTCTTCGCGTTCGGCGACAAAGCCGATGGGGCGCGTAGGCGGTGGGAGAGCGAGCGGGTCTGTCATGGGGTTGCCGGTAGTCTGGGCAGCAGTGGCGGCGGGAGCGGGCCATTCAACGTTGTACATGCTGTGCGGCACGAGGGCGAGGCTGGTGGGATCCACATCCGCCTGGCGGCGCATGTAGGTGGCCGCAGCGGCGCCTGGCGCAGGCAGCAGCGCGATGGGCCCTGGCGGACCCAACATCGCAAATCGGAAACCAATCGCATCCGGATTGAGCAAATGGGTGGTAAGCGCGCCGATGGAGATCACGATTCCGTTGGGGGCGAACTGAGTGAGACCACTGACCAGGATGGTGTCGATGGGGGCGGACGCACTTGTCGCAGTCACCGTTACATTTGCCAGAGTTCCGTTATTGAAGCCCGCCGTTGCGACGACATTGCCGCCGGAAAGCGCGGTGACATTGCCCTGCCCCGCTACCTGGACGTCGACGCGCATGACCGTTTGCGTGAGTGCGATGGAGACAGCCGGCGCTGCAGTTTCGAACCAGCCCGCGGTGGGTGAATAGAGAGCAAGAACTGCTTGCGGCTGCGGAGACACTCCTGCCAGCGCGCTGCTGATGGCGGGTGCGACGGGGGTGGGGGCGCTGGGATCAGTTTGCAGCACGCCGGTGTTGGTGTTGGGGAGCGCGCGCCACAGAAACGTGTTGGCGTTCTGTGTCTGGATGTTCATGCCGTTGAATTGCGCCTGCCCTAACGCAAGCGGCGCGCCGGGCGCCTGCGCGGGATAGAGAGCCTGCGTCTGGGCGGGCGTCGTTCCCCAGAAACCGATGAGGAAGTAGTCGTATTTCACGCCTGGGGTGACGTCGGTATCGACGAAGTACAAGCCGAGCACGCGCGCGAAATAGGGATTGAGCGCGAGCAACAGCAATTCCTGCATCAGGCTGATGTTGAGGCCCGGAGCATTCGCGCCCGCGGAAGAGCTCGGGAGTTGGACATTGGGCAGCAGAGTGGACGGGAATCCCTCGACGAGCCGCCTGAGCTCTGCGCGCAATTTCTTTAGCTCGCTGCGTTGCGCTGCGGCGGTGAGCGAGGTATTGAGCAGGAGCGTGCCGAGCCGCCGTTCTGCTTCCTTCACGTCGGCGATCGCCATAGCGCCGTCGGGCGTGGTCTGGGGATCAGGCGCGCCAAAGTAGCGCGCGGGCCAGTTGGCGTTGGTAATGGGAATCGTAAAGGGTACGCCCCAGCACTGCCAGCCATCCGTGCCTGTATTGCACCAGGCCGGCTTACCGCAGCCAGAGCCGCTGCCTCCGCCGCCGTTGCCGGAGCCGCCACAGCCGCAGTCGGTGGGGGGCTCGGCACAGCATCCACATTCGTCGACGCTGCCCGCGCCGGTCACGCGCACGGCGGAGATTTCGCTGGCCGCAACGCTGATGCGGAAGGCGCCTGGGCGTACGCGCACGACCTGGCGGCCGGTGGTCTCCATTTTGCCGTCAGCATTTTTGCAGAACGTCTCAATCAGGATTTCGTCACAATCTTTTGAGGCGCAGCCGGCAAGCGTGACGCTGCGGCATGGAGTGGGTGTAGTGGCTTCGAACTGATTGGTTCCGGGGACCGCAGTGACAGTGGCTGAGGGTGCGGCCACGTCGAGTTGCGCCTGCGCGATCATTGCCTTGTAGCCGCTGGGCGGATCGACTGTCTTCTCGCCTTTTTTGATCGCACGGCGGCACAGCCAAAATCCGCCTGGAGGAAAGCCAAGCTCCGGCTGGATTCCCCAGCGAAGATGAATGCCGGGCTGCATGGGCTGCCCATCGAATGTCGTTTCCGAGCCACTGGCGACGCCGCCTTGTAATCCGAGGACAATGGTTCCCACAGTGAACCTCCTGGTTATTGTGCGAGCGCGCCGCGGAACGTTTCCCGTGTCCCGCCGAATTTCTTCAGAGGCACGTGGTGTGCGGCGCTGGAGAGCAGAGCCAGCGGGTGCAAATCTCCTTCACCACAAATCAATAGCGGTGGCGGATCGCCCGAAGTCGAACTTCATCTGTCAGCGGTATGCGCCTGCGATGCTTTCTGAGACCGGTCTCAATCAGGTACAAGCAGCAGATTGGTCCGTTTCAGGGGAGGGCTCGAGGCCTTATGCGCCTCGCAGCAGTCCGGCACTCCAGGCGACAGTTGTGCGCTCCTTCGTGATGTTGCGCAGAGGAGAGAATAACCAGCGGGGTCTGCACGTTTCCCAGTCACAGCGGGGCCCGGCCAATACAGCGTTCCAGACAATCCCGAGACGAGCGCCGTTTCGGGGTGGAGCGGGGGGACTGCAAGCGGAGCAAAAAAAGAACAGCGGTTGATCGTGAGAGCGATGCAATCCGCAACGTTCGCCGTGCCGTTTGTACAGTTCGGAGCATATTGCACCAGCAGAAAGGCGTTGTCAAATATTTCATTTTGGTGACGCAATGATTCGAATGGGCGTCGCAGATCCGTTGGGTGCCTGACGCCTCTTCCCTTTTCGGCTCTGTAAAATGATTGCTGACATGACTCACGATCAGCACGGCTTCTCTACTCGCGCCATTCATGAGGGACAGGAACCCGACGCCCTCACCGGCGCCGTCAATGTGCCCATCTATCTCTCTTCGACCTACCAGCTCCAGGGCATCGAGAAGCATCGCGGATGGGAGTACTCGCGAGTCTCGAATCCGACACGCGACGCGCTCGAGACGAACCTGGCGTCGCTCGAGGGCGGAACCAGCGCGCATGTGTTTGCCAGCGGCATGGCGGCCATCGCCGCGCTGGTGACCATGTTGAACTCTGGCGACCACGTCATTTGCGGAGACAACGTCTACGGGGGAACGACGCGCCTCTTCAGCCAGGTGATCGTGCGGCACGGCATTGAGTTCACGTGGGTCGACACATCGGATGCGGAGAGGGTGCGCCAGGCCATTCGCCCCAACACGAAGCTGGTGCACATTGAGACGCCGACGAATCCGGTTATGGCGCTGACCAACATTCGCGCGGTGGCGAACATTTGCCACGAGCGCGGCGTCGACATGAGCGTGGACAACACCTTTATGTCGCCGTATTTCCAGCGCCCCATCGAGTTTGGCGCAGATGTTGTGATGCACTCGACGACCAAGTTTCTGAACGGGCACAGCGATGGTCTGGGCGGCGTGCTGGTGGCCACGCGTCCCGAGCACGCGGAAACGTTCCGCTTCGTGCAGAAGTGTACGGGCGGCATTCTATCGCCGTTTGAGAGCTGGCTGATTCTGCGTGGCGTGAAGACGCTGGCCGTCCGCATGAGGCAGCACGACGCGAATGGCCGCGCGGTGGCCGCATTCCTGGCGCAGCATCCGAAGATCAGCCACGTCGCCTATCCGGGGCTCGCGTCGCATCCACAGTTTGAGCTGGCAAAAAAGCAGATGACTGGATTTGGATCGATGATGTCGTTCGAGATGGGTTCGCGGGCCAACGCGGACAAGTTGCTGCAGGCGGTGCGGCTCTGCACGAACGGCGAATCGCTGGGCGGCGTGGAAACGCTCATCTCTCATTCAGCGACGACTACGCATGCGGCACTGAGCCAGGAGGAGCGCGAGCGCATCGGGATTACCGAAGGGCTGGTGCGCATTTCTGTGGGCATTGAGGATGTCGGCGATATTCTGGCCGATCTGGATCAGGCGCTCGCGCAGGTATGATGCGGTGGCCCGCAGTGCTGCTGTTCGCTGCGACGTTGATCGCGAGCGCGGAGGCCCAGCCAACGCCGCCGTATCGGTATTTTCGCGTCGGTTCAAGTGCCGCGGTTGCGGTTCATCCGCGGGCCGGCTACGCCCTGATGGGCGGAGGCACCGATCAGGACTCGGCGTTTCAATGGCTCTGCGACCACGCCGATGGCGGAGATTTTCTGGTGCTGCGCGCCACCGGAACGGACGCCTATAACCTTTATATTCAGGGGCTGTGCCACCTGAATTCCGTCGCGACGTTGATCATCCCGGATCGGGCGGCGGCGGGCGATCCATTTGTCACTGTCACGATTACACATGCGGCGGCCATTTTCATTGCCGGCGGCGATCAGGCGAACTACATACGCAACTGGGCCGGTTCACCGGTGGAAGCGGCCTTGCGCAGGGCCGTCAAACACGGTGTGCCGATGGGTGGAACCAGCGCGGGGTTGGCGGTGCTGGGCCAGTACATTTACTCCGCGCAAAACG
>DATHQV010000066.1:0-25747 GCA_035482355.1 Acidobacteriaceae bacterium
GCTGGGCGCGGCCGGTGGTAAGGGCGGCGAATCCGGGGACGGTGGCACCACTTTGGGCTGCTGGGTAAGGGTTAACGACGTTAAAGATATCGTTGAAGTAGTACGTGGATAGGAAGCCCCAGCGGGAGTTAGCGTCGACGCGCGCACCGGCTTTGTCATCCTGTACGGTTTGGTTCGAGGCGGAGGTGGCGAAGGACCCGGAGGGGGTGTTGGGCGCCGGAATGTACTGGAGCATGCGCTGGGCGGGGACAGACCAGGTGGACTGGGGGATGACGGCGTTGGGAAAAACGCAGGTGGAAGTGGTGCATCCGGGGCGGTAGTAGGGCTCGCCGGCAGTGACCGCGTACCCGAGCTTTTGGCTGAGGAGACTGGCAAAGTACGGGCCGCCGACGGTTCCGGTGAGCTGGTTGCCGCCTGGACCACTGGTGAAGTCGAGAAGATTGCCGGTGCGGTCAGCGTCGGAGGGGACGGGGATGTTGCCGGTGTCGATGCCCTGGGTCTGACGGGTGCCCTGGTAGTCGGCAAAAAAGAATAGGCGATCGCGGCGGATGGGGCCGCCGAGGGTGCCTCCGAACTGATTCTGGCGAAAGACGCCGCGGGTGGGGGAGAAGTAATTGCGGGCGTCGAGATCGGTGTTGCGCAGGAAGTTGAACGCGTCGCCGTGGAGGGCGTTGGCGCCGGATTTGGTGATGACACTGATCTGGCCGCCGCTGTATTCGCCGTATTCGGCATCGTAATCGCCGGTGGCGACGCGGAATTCCGCGATGGCGTCGATGTTGGGGATGATGGCGGTGCCGGCGTTGACGTCCTCTTCGGCGTCGCTGCCGTTGACGCTGAAGAAATTGGCGGTTTCGCGCTGGCCGTTGACGGAAATGTTGCCGGGATTGAGGATGCCGGAGGGATTGAGGATGGTGGCACCGACATCCTGCACCGTTGACGCGGAAATGGCGGAAGACGGGGCAACACCGGGCTGGAGGGAGAGGAGATCGGTGTAGCTACGGCCGTTCAGGGGAACGGCGGTCATTTCGCGACTGCCGATGACCTGGCCCGTCTGGGTGCTGGTCGTTTCGATGTGGAGGGCGTTGTCGAAGATGGTGACGGTTTGGCGAACGGTGCCGGGCTGGAGGATGGCATCGATGGTGAGAGCATCGTTCGTGTTTAGGATGATATTTTGGCGGCTATACGCCTGAAACTCTTGTGCTTCTACCTTGATGTTGTAGCGGCCGATGGGCACGGCGGGGAGGGTGTAGAAGCCGCCGTCGTCCGATTGCGCGCGGTAGGTGAGGCCGGTGTCGACAGCCTGGAGCGTGATGGCGGCGTGGGGAACGACGCTGCCGGAGGCATCTTTGACGGTGCCGGAGATGCTGCCGGCGACGCCAGCCCAGGCAGCGGCGGCGCAGAGGAAAAGGGCGAGGCAGATAAGGCGGGAGGGAAGCTGGGTCGTGATTTTCTTCACAGCGGCAATCCTTCGATTCAGGTGATTTGGCGGGCCGTAATCCCTCGGGAGGGGTGAGGCGCCGAATCCAGGACCAATATGGTCTGGATTAAATATACGACACATTAAGTCCGAATTATTTGCAGTGATTAAAATCACACTGTTGGGGATTTATTCGCGGCTCAGGAACCCTCATCTAACGTATCCAATGGGAATGAAGCGAACTCAAACCGTCACCGGCGCCACTGAATCTGATTTGGAGCCCTCGAGGCTTTACGAGGTTCTCGCGCAGGTCGCCAACATTCCACAGTGGGCTCCTGTTTTCGCTGACGCTGTCGAGCGTATTGATGACACGCAGTACCGGGTCAGCAAAAACGGAGAGGCCTTCCATCTCGAAGTCTCGCTGCATCCGTCTGCGTGTGCCGTCGACTATCTTCGCGAAATGCCCAACGGCAAGCGCGGCGGCGCCTACATCCGCGTAACGCCCCGTCCGGCCGGCGGCAGTACCATCACCATCACCGTGCCCATCGCGCCGAACACGACTGAATCCGATGTTGCGAAGGTTCTGGAAGAGGAACTCGCCAGCCTTATCCAACTTGCGCAATCCTGAGCGCTTCTTCGCTGCCGTTATCCTTAGGTGTGACGGAAAGCCCAGCTTCGGAAGCCGCGACTGTGCCTCGGAAGGGTGCTTTCCGCGTCCGATTTCGATCGCCGGGCAAAACTCCGCTGCGCATTTGGCTGCGCCGTATCCTGCTCGCGCTTGTCGTTCTGTGGTCCGGCGCTGCGCTTACGCTGGTGGCGCTGCGGTGGATCGATCCGCCGACTACTGTGGTTCATGTGCAGCGGCGGGTACAGGCATGGATTCACGGCACGCCGTACCACGAGCGTTACGAGTTCATCCCGCTGCGGCAAATCTCGCCCAATTTGCAGCACGCGGTGATTGCCGCGGAGGACGGGCGCTTTTATCAGCATCATGGGTTCGACTGGCACGCCATGGAAATTGCCGCGGAAGGCGATATGGAAGGTGGCCGGGTGCGCGGAGGGTCGACGCTGACGCAGCAACTGGTGAAGAACTTGTTTTTTGGGACAGGACGCTCGTTTCTGCGGAAGGGCGCGGAGTTCACGCTGGTGCCGGTGGCGGAACTGGTGCTGGGGAAGCAGCGAATTCTGGAGCTTTACCTGAACGTGGTGGAGTGGGGGCCGGGGATTTATGGGGCAGAGGCGGCGAGTCGCGCGTGGGATGGAACTGATGCGCGGAATCTCGATCGCGATGAGGCGGCGCGGCTGGCGGCGATTCTGCCGGATCCGCGACGGCGACGGCCGCAGCGCATGAATCATTACAGCGGGCTGATCCTGGAGCGGATGGGGCAGATGGATTGGTAGTTGAAGGCCCGGTGAATCAGGAGCCTTCTGTTTTTTCCGCGAGAATTGCCCAACGCTGATAGATGGCGTCGTGCTCTTCCTGGGCCGATTCCAGCTCAGCCAGGGCTTCGATAAGCGCTTGCGCATCGGTGGCGACGGCGGGGTCTTCGAGGCGCTCGCGGGCGGACTGGAGCCTGACGCCAGCGGCTTCAATGCGGGCTTCGATGCCGTCGTACTCACGCTGCTCGATGTAGGAGAGCTTCTTTTTTGAGGCGGGCGCGGTGGTGCGCGACTCTTTCGCGGGCTCCTGCTTTTCGGTGGTTGATGCGCCGCCTGCAGCTCGCCATTCTTCCCACTGGAGATAGTCGGCGAATAACTCGGCGTTGGCGCGGCCGTCGAGTCCGACGACCGTGTTTGTAACTCGATCGAGGAGATAGCGGTCGTGAGTTACCAGCACTAATGCGCCGGAGAAATCGAGGAGAGCTTCTTCGAGGATTTCGAGGGTGGGGATGTCGAGGTCGTTGGTGGGCTCGTCGAGGATGAGGACGTCGGCGGGCTGCAGCATGAGGCGCGCGATGAGGACGCGGGCTCGCTCGCCACCGCTGAGGCGTTCGACGGGCTGGTTGAGTTGCTCGCCGGTGAAGAGGAAGCGGGACGCATAGCTGGCGACGTGGACGACGCGGTCCTGATAGATGACGGAGTCGGAATCGGGCGCGAGGGCGCGGCGCAGGGTGAGGCTGGTGTCGAGCTCGCGCATCTGGGAAAAATAAACGATGCGGAGGCGGGGTGCGCGCACGATGGTTCCGGCGCTGGGCTGGAGTTCTCCGGTCATGGCGCGGAGGAGGGTAGTTTTGCCGGATCCATTGGGGCCGACGAGGCCGAGCTTCATGCCGTTGTGGAGGCTGAAGCGGACGTTGCGGAGGATTTCGCGGCCGCCGAGTTCGATGGTGACGGCGTCAAGTTCGATGAGGCGTTTGGTCTGGCGATTGGTGGCGTCGAAGGCGATGCCTGCGGTGGCGGTGCGGCTGCGGGACTCAGAATCTTCGAGGCGCGCGATGAGCTCGTGCGCGTTATCGATGCGGGCTTTGGCTTTGGTAGCGCGGGCTTTGGGGCCGCGGCGGAGCCATTCAACCTCGGTACGAACGCGATTGCGGAGGCCTTCCTGGGCGCGCTGCTCGGCTTCGAGCCAGGCCTCGCGGTCTTCGAGGAATTTTGAGTACGTGCCCTTCACGCGCAGGAGGCCATCACTATAGATGCGGTTGAGGTCGACGATTTCGGTCGCGACGTTCTCAAGGAAGTAGCGATCGTGGGCGACGACGATGAAGGCGAAATTCGCGGACTGGAGCAGGGCTTCGAGCCACTCAATGCCTTCGAGGTCGAGGTGGTTGGTGGGCTCGTCGAGGAGGAGGATGTCGGGGTGGACGACGAGGGCTTCCGCGATGGCGAGACGCTTGCGCCAACCGCCGCTGAGGCTGGCGGCGTGAGCATCCATGCTGGGGCCGGAGGAGGATGCGGTATCGGCAAAGCCGGCGCGGCCGAGGGTTTCGCGGAGACGCTGCTCGCGTTCGTTTTCAGGCACGGCGGCAGTGGCCATGGCGGCTTCGATCGCGGTGCGCACGGTGATGCCGTGTGCGTATTCAGAAATTTGATGAACGTAGCCGATGCGCGCGCGGGTGCGGAAAGCGATATCGCCGGTATCGGGCTCCTGCTCGCCGGCGAGCATGGCGAGGAGGGTGGACTTCCCTGCTCCGTTGGGGCCAATGAGGCCGATGCGCGCGCCGTCGTGCACGGCGAAGGAGATGTCCTGAAAGAGAGGTTTGGCGCCGAAGCGTTTGGAAATGTTTTGCGCATTCAGAATCGGCGGCATGGCTTCAGTGTACGGTGCGGCTCGGGTGCTATGAGGCTTTGCGGGAGCCGGCGATGAGGATGTCGACGAGCCTGCGGGCGCCTTGCTGCCAGCCGGGCGACGGCGCTACGAGAAATGCGCCGATGAGGGCGCGGAGCAGGTCGCCGGAGTCGATATCTTTGCGGAGGTCGCCGGATTTGATGGCGCGTTTGACGAGGGCGTCGATGGCGGAGTGGATGAGGCTGCGGGAACCCTCGTAGATGCGGGTGGGGCCGCCGACAACGCTGTTGAGGGCGGGAGCGATGATCTGCTTGGCGGCGAGGTGGTCGACGAAGAAGAGCATCCAGGCGCGGAGGGCGTCGAGGGGCGGAAGAGTGGCGGCGAATTTGCGTTCGGCGGCGGCGAGTTTTTCGACCTCGGTACGATAGACGGCTTCGATGAGGGCGTCGCGGGTGGGAAAGTGACGGTAGAGAGTGCCGGCTCCGACCTCGGCCTGGCGGGCGATGTCGTCGAGGCTGGCATTGGCACCGTCGCGGGTGAATGCTTCTTTAGCGACTGAGAGAATGCGATCGCGGTTGCGCTGGGCGTCGGTGCGGGGGGTGCGGGGTTGCGAACTTTTGGCGCGCGCTTTCGCGGGAGCGGATTTTGCGGGATTCTTCAGTGCCATCTATTGCTTACTTTCCCTGTGAGATCGAGGCCGGACAGGAAGCGGGATGCGCTTCGCACATCTTCACCCATCTGCCAAAACCGGGCAGATATGCGGCATCCGGCGTCGGTGCGGGTTGCGACCTCTTCGACATTCTAAAATTCCATTCTACGAACGAGGTCCCTCAGGGGCTAAATCCCTCGGAATTTATTGGTTGTGTACCGGCACGACTGAAGCCATGCCCTCATACAAGATATGGGTTTCTCCGCAAGCTTGCTTTTTCGCAGGCTGTGAAGTTGTGCCCCTTCAAAACACTGCTTGCCGCTATTTGCGAGTCTGTGCAAAAGGTTTTGCAACCGGAGGGTGTCTCCGGTTATCTACTGATTCGGAGACACTCTCCGTTTTATTGCTTTGGGCGGGGATTGTCAAACACCCAGGAGGATACGAAGATGCGAGTATTTGTGACGGGTTCGACAGGATTTATCGGTTCGGCTCTGGTTCCGGAGCTGATTGGTGCGGGACATGAGGTGCTGGGGTTGACGCGGTCCGAGGGGGGTGCGGAGCGTTTGAGAAAAGCAGGGGCGGTGCCGCGTTATGGGAGCCTCGAGGATTTGGAGAGCCTGAAGAGCGGGGCGGCGCAGGCGGACGCGGTGATTCATCTGGCGTTCATTCACGATTTTTCGAAGTTTCTGGATAACTGCGCGACCGACCGGCGGGCGATTGAAACGCTGGGCGCGGTGCTGGCGGGGTCGGGGCGGCCGCTGATTGTGACTTCAGGAACGGGCGTGGTGATGGGCGGCGAGCCGGGCGTTCCGGTGACGGAGGACGTGAAGATGACGGGGAACGTGAATCCGCGGCTGGCTTCGGAAGAGACGGCGTTGGCGCAGGACACGCGGGTGATTATTATGCGGCTGCCGCAGGTGCATGACACGGTGAAGCAGGGGCTGGTGAGCTATCTGGTGCGGGTGGCGCGGGAGAAGGGCGTGGTGGCGTATGTGGGCGAGGGCAAGAATCGGTGGCCTGCGGCGCATGTGAGCGACGTAGCGCGGCTGTACCGGCTGGCGCTCGAAAAAGGGGATGCCGCGGTTTATCACGCGGTGGATGAAGAGGGCGTGCCGGTGAAGGCGATTTGCGATGTGCTGGGCAAGGGATTGAAGCTACCGGTGATTTCGATCGCTCCGGAAAAGGCGCAGGAACATTTTGGGTGGCTGGGTATGTTTGCGAGCCTGGACCTGGTGGCGTCGAGCACGAAGACGCGGAAGGCGCTGGGATGGGAGCCGAAGGGGGTGGGGATGATTGAGGATCTGGAGAATATGAAGTACTAGCGGAACTTGTTGTCAGTTGTCAGTTGTCGAAAGGCCCGAAGAGCTGCGTTTCGTTAGCCGTTTTCTACTCGGGATTTGATGTCGGTGTAGGCCGCCTCGATTAGTTTGGTGAGCGCGGCTTCGTTGGTGGGGACGCCTGGTTTTAGTTTTACGTGACGCATGTTTTTTCCGGCGCCTTCGAGGAGGTGAGCTGGGTCGGGCAGGGATGCTCCGTGGAAGAAGCCTACGTTGACGTGCGCGGTGAAGGCGTTGACATAAGCGAAGGGTGCGTCGCCGAGACAGGCAACGGGACAGCCGTCGTGAAGAGATTCGCGGACTTCGTCGCCGCATTGGCGCATGATTTGAAACCAGTGGCGGGCGATCGATCCTAATTTGTTAGCTTGGTTTTTGAACCACGCTTCGATGGCGGGGTCGTGGGAGAGGGTGTTGTTGAGGCGGAAGAGCTGAGGATTCATGGCGAGTTTTATTTTCGCATTGAGGGTTTTGCGAATGCTTCCGCTTTCCTCGCGGCGGACGGTTATGAGGGCGGCCCACTCTGGACTGATGCCGGTTGTGTGAACCTGACTAAATTCCTGCGATTTCGACTTCGATCCGCCCGCCCCCTGCCCTTGGGGAAAGGCTGGATATGACTACTTGCTGATCAATCCCACGATTAGAAACGCGAGAGCTATCGTGAGGAGTAGGACACGCCAGCGGTGAAGGAGATCCCATCTGCGCCGGTACGTCTTCCAGTCGGGAGGCGGAGTGGATTTTTCCCACGATGCAATTCGGTTGTTGATGGGCACGAGGGCGATGATCGAATACAGACTCGCCAGCATCCACAAAACGGCCGATGTGGCGATCCAAATTGGGAGTTGGCCGGACTGGCGCCATTCGATGACGGCCACGGCTAAGGTCAGCAGGAAAACGAGGATGTACCAAAACGGCATGAATTTCCCCAGCACGCGGGCGAGGGCGGTTGCGGCTGGCAGGTGGACTTCATCGGGAAGCGTGTCGAGGGTTGGGTGGATGAAGGCGGCGATGGCCAATTCACTTCCGACCATCAATCCGGCGACGATGATTGCGGCGATATTCAGGGTTTCCATGATGAATTCCTCCATCAACAACACCCAGGAGTGAGTTAAGGTTTCCTGCTCTCAAATGACGTGGGTCAACAAGAGGCCAGCGGCAAGCATCACCGCGCAGGTTACGCCATGAACGGAGAGCGCTCGCGACTTCGACCCGCCCGATCCCAGAATGATTGACATGTCGCCAAGAGGGATGATGGCGAAAGCGAGTAGCGCTATGCCTACCAGCCGGCTGTCGGCAGTCAGCATCATGGTCAACAGGACCAGTCCGGAGGCGACGTCCCGAATTCCTTTCAGACGGAGCCAGGCGCGGGTGTCAGGATCGGGTGCTGGCGGCTTGAGGCCAAAGCCTCCCAGGATTCGCTGAGGAGATGCAAGGTAGAAACAACCGATCACAAAGATCCCAACCGAGACGAGAACAGCGAGCGAAAGCGGGATAGCGTTATGCATGACCATCTCCTTGGTAGACTATCTAGCAACGCTATATACGATGTGAAGCGTTCGGAAAAAGATTCACCGCCCGCCAAAGAAAGTCTAGCAGCGCTATACTTTCTACCATGGAGACAGGTAATCGGATTGCGGAACGAAAACTGCGGGACCGGCAGGCGCGGCGGGAACAGATCATCCGTGCTGCGCGACGGATTGCGGAGCTTGAAGGGTGGTCGAATGTAACCGTCCGGCGGCTCTCCGACGAAATTTCGTACAGCCAACCCGTTTTGTACGCTCATTTTGGAAGCCGCGATGGGATTCTGGCCGCGGTTGCAATCGAGGGATTCCATGAACTGGGCCTGGCTCTGGAGAAGGCGCGAAAACGGGTGAAGCGTGGAAATCCGGTGGAATCGGTCGCGGCCGCCTATCTGGAGTTCGCCGCGTCTTCACCGGCACTCTATGAAGTGATGTTTACGCTGAGCCTGAGCGTGCCGTTTGGTGAGGCGGATACTCCCGCGGAGCTGCGATTCGCGTTTGGCCAATTGCTGGATTTGTTTCCGGGGCAGGGCTCGAAGCCGGAGGTTCTGGCGGAATTGCTTTGGGCGAGCCTACACGGGATCGCCGAGCTGACGAGGACCAAGCGGTTTCCGCGGAGTCGGCAGAAAGAGCGGGTGAGGGTGGTTGTCCAGCTCTTCAGTTTCCAAGGATAAAACGGCACAGTCTCGCACGAACACCCCCCTTCCTATTGACATTCGATAGGGAGGGGCGCAGTATTCGTACAGAATGTCGATAGGGGGATTACGTTGGCTGGCAAAGCTACGAATTTGCTGCAGGGGACTTTGGATTTGCTGATCCTGAGGGCGCTGATGACGGGCGAGCTGCATGGGCTGGGGGTTTCGCGGCGGGTGGAGCAGATGACGCGCGGGACCTTTCAGGTGAAGCCGGGGTCGCTCTTCCCTGCCTTGCACCGGATGGAGGAGAACGGGTGGCTGACGTCGTTCTGGGGCGAGAGCGAGAACCATCGCAAGGCAAAGTTTTATCGTCTGACGAAGGCGGGCGAGCGGCAGTTGGGCACGGAGACGGCGGAGTGGCAGAAGATTGCGCTGGCGATGGGGCATGCGTTGAAGACAGCGAAGGGCGTTTAGCGGAAGGCTGTTAGCGAAAGACGCGTAGCGACGAGAGGGACGAATGCTTCGGGGGTGCGGAATGGTTTGGTCGAGGGTCAGGAGTTTGTGGCGGAACTGGTTTCGCCGGGGCGGCGTGGATGCGGATCTGGACGCTGAGGTGCTCGCGTTTGTGGAGATGAGCGCGGAGGAGGATGCGGCGCGGGGCGTGACGCCTGAAGAGGCGCGGCGGCGAGCGCTGGCGGAAGTGGGTGGGGCGGAGCGGTTGAAGCAGCAGGTGCGCGAGGGGCGTGCGGGCGCCGGGATTGAATCCGTGATGCAGGATTTGCGGTTTGGCGGGCGGCAGGTAGTGAAGTCGCCGGGGTTTGGGCTGACGGTGATGGCGACGCTGGCGCTGAGCATTGGAATTACGACGGCGGTGTTCAGCGTGCTGTATGCGATGGTGATCCGGCCGCTGCCGTACCAGGATGTGTCGCGGATTGCGGCGATGGATACGCGGTCTGCGAGTGGTGGGCCGCAAGCGGCTTCGTATCCGGAGTATGTGGACTGGCGGAAGATGCAACACAGTTTTACGGCGCTCGCGGGATATTCGCCGCAGGGCGCGGTGGGGATGAAGAGCGACGCTGGAGCGGTGGTGTTGAACGAGGTTGAGGGGACAGATAATTTTTTTACAGTCTTTGAGGTGAATCCGGTATTGGGGCGGACGTTTGCGGCGGGCGAAGATGAGGACGGCCGCAACAATGTGGTGGTGTTGAGCTACGAGGTGTGGCAGCAGGATTTTGGCGGGAAGGCCGATGTGGTGGGGCGGCGCGTCCAGATGGACGGGAGCGCCTACACGGTAATTGGGGTGATGCGGGCGGGATTCCGGTTTCCGATCAACGTAATGAATTCGATTTATGTTCCGCTGCATTTGACGCCGACTCAACGGGATAATCGCGGAAACCATTGGCTGCAGACGGTGGCACGGCTGAAGCCGGGAATGACGGCGCGTCAGGCGGAAGCGGATATGGATACGATTTTCGCTGCGCTGGGGAAGACGGATATGTTTGACGCGGGGCGCACGGTGCACGCGGTGGATTTGACGATGTACGTGGTGGGGGACACGGCGGGGTCGCTGCGGCTGCTGTTGTACGCGGTGTTGGCGGTGCTGGTGATTGGGTGCGTGAACGTGGCGGGGCTGCTGCTGGCGCGGGGCGTGAAGCGGGAGCGGGAGATGGCACTGCGTTCGGCGATTGGTGCGAGGCGGGGGCGGATTGTGCGGCAACTGCTGACGGAGGCGCTGCTGTTCGCAGTGTGCGGCGCGGGCGCGGGGGTGGTGCTGGCGTATGGGCTGCTGCGGTTGATCCGTATGCTGCTGATTGCGTCGTTGTCGCGGGGCGCAGAGGTGCAGGTGAATTTGCCGGTGCTGGCGGCGGCGCTGGGAATTTCTGTTGGGGTCACGGTGCTGGCGGCGATGATGCCGGCGCTGCGGCTGTCAGGGACGTCTCCGACGATGGCACTGAAGGCCGGCGGAAGCGCGGGAACAACGCGCGGGCAGCATCGGCTGCGGACGGGATTCGTGGTGACGCAGGTGGCGCTGGCACTGGCGCTGCTGGTGGTGAGCGGATTGCTGCTGCACATGCTGGAGAAGCTGCGGACTACGGAGCTGGGATTCAATCCGGGGCAGATGCTGACGGCGGAAATCAATTTGCCGCGCGGGCGGTATGCGGGACGGGATGTGCTGGCGGATTTCTACACGCCGCTGGTGGAGAAGGTGCAGGCGATGCCGGGAGTGCGGGCAGCAGGGCTGATCCAGATGCTGCCGGTGCAGGGGTGGGGATGGAATTCAGAGCACATCCATATATACGGGACGGCTCCGCTGAAGAATCCGCGGACGGATCCGGCGGAAGTGCGGTTTGTGACACCGGGGTATTACAAGGTGTTTCAGAATGCGCTGGTGGAGGGGCGGCTGGGGGATGCGGCGATCGATAGGCCGACGACGCGGCTCGCGGCAGTAGTGAATGAGGCGTTTGTGAAGAAATTCATTCCGGCGGGGCGCGATCCGGTGGGTATGGAGATTGGCGACAACGATCAGATGGAGACGCTGGCGAGTCAGGACAATCCGCGGGTGCTGATTGTGGGGGTTGTGAAGAATATTCGGCAATCGATTTATCAGCCGCCGTTTCCGGAGATGGATTACAACATTGCGCAGATTCCGCCGGCGGTGAGCCTGAACGCGATTGGGAGCATGCATCTGGTGGTTCGGACGTCGGTTGCTCCCGAGAGTTTGGTGCCGCAACTGCAAAAAGTTCTTCACGACGTGGATGCGACGGTGCCGCTGCGGGAACCGGAGACGATGATGCAGGTGGTAGCGGATGTGCTGACGTTTCAGCGACTGGAGAACTGGCTGTTTGGGGCGTTCGCGGGGTTGGCGGTGCTGCTGGCGGTGGTGGGGCTGTATGGGCTGATCAGCCATGAGGTGGAGTTGTCGACGCGGGATATTGGGATCAAGCTGGCGCTGGGTGCGTCGCGAGGGAGGATTCTGGAGGGGATTTACCGGCGGGTGGGATGGATGCTGGGGGTTGGCGTGGTGCTCGGGTTGTTGGTGACGGTAGCGGCCGAGAAATTTATTGGCGCGGTGGTGGCGGTTGGTTTAGCTAAGGATGGGTTATTGATTGTCGCGCTGGCGGTAGGGTTGATGGGGGTGGGGTTGCTGGCGGCGGCGGTGCCGGCTCGGAGGGCTTCGGGGGTGGAGCCGATGGAGGCTTTGCGGGAGGAGTAGGGGCTCGCTGTCGCTTCTCCAAGGCGTGTCGGTGCGGACGTAGCCTGGATGGAGGCCTTGCGAGAGCCTGGAGTTGCTGCGTGGTTGGAGGCGTTTGCTGCGCGCATGCGGAGATTGATCCAGCGAGGGCGAGAGCCATGGTGGTCAATGCGCGCGAGAAGCGCTGGTGGAGGGTCAAGATTCTTCTGGGAGCTTTAGGTAACTAGCTTAGTAACTAGCTTATCTGTTGGACGCTTGCGGGGAAGTTAGGGAGTTAGCCATTCTTCGGATGAGGTCAACGCGACGGGGGGGTTGGGGCTGAAGCCCCCTCCTTTTATTGCGGCTTAATGACACCGTTCGACTTCGCTCAGGGCAGGCTTTGAAGTCGTGCCCTGATACGAGATGCAGGTATTTCCGAATGCGGTGACGGGTCCCCCATTCAAATTCAAAAACGGACGCGCTTCGCGCGTGGCCCACATCGGGCAGACATGGGCCACCCGGCGATTACTGAACGGTCAGATTGAAGTTGTACGCCTTCGCGTCGTTATCGATGGTGGTGACGTTGAGGGTGCAGGAGTGTTTGCCGGCCGCCAGGGTGGTGCTTAGGTTGAACCAGGCATAGTTCCCCCAGCTATTGTGCTGCTCGGAAAGTTTCCTGCCGTCGACCCACAACTCGAATTTACGAATGTCGCCGAAGGATGCAGCTGAGGCTTTGAAGTCGACCGGATTGCCGGAGGAACCGCCGCTGGGGAAGCACAGAGTTACGCCTGCACCGGTTTTGGGATAGTTGCAGCCGCCCCAGTAGCCTTCCGGCGTCTCATTGACTTCAGTCAGGAAAATTGTAGGATAGCTTCCTGCGCCGTTCGTTGCTTCGACAAAGACCACATCAGGAATGGCGTTGCCGGTGAAATTGCCAACCAGCGCACTCGATGGGGTGTAGTAAGGCAGTGAGACGTCCTGCTCGGTGAAGCCGCCGGGCGTGCTGTCGGCGAGGAACACGGCCATCTGGTAGTAGGGGCCGGCGGTCGTTGAGTCGATATATTCCCAGGCCGCCAGATCCATGTGCCGGTCGCCGTTGAAATCGGCCATTACGAAGAGGTAGGGTCCCTCTTCGGGCGTTTGGGCGAGCGTGTGGTAGTAGGTGGTGAAGGTTTCGTTAGTCTGGCCATAGAGCAGAACAAGCTGATTGGTGGCGCTGTCGTAGCCGAAGAGGTCGGTGGTTCCGTCTCCGTTCAGATCGCCGGCGCTGAGGGATATATTGCCGTTACCGTTGATGGAGAACGGCGTGGTCTCCTTAAAGCCGAAGTCTCCGTTGCCGTAGAGGACATGGACTGCGTCGTCGCAGCCACCGGAATCGCAGCTCGTGCCGGTGGTGAAAGCGACATCGGCGTTGTTATCGGCGTTGAAGTCGCCGGTCACGGCATTGCCGATTCCAAAATTTGCGGGAGCGTTGTAGAGGACGCCTTTGTAGGTGAACTCACCGTTGCCCTCGCCTTCGAGGATGACGACGTTATTGAGATAGCTGCCGCTGTCGTCGTAGCCAAAAGCGACCAGGTCGATTTTGCCGTCGTGATTGAAGTCCGCGGGAATAGGGGCCTCGTTTTGGAAGTCCATGCCGGAAGGCAACACGTTAGAGAAGATCTTCGCAGGCTGGAAGGTGCCGTTGCCATTGCCAAGGTAGACGACGAGTTCATTTTTTCCGGTAACGGGCGAGACGATGTCGACCTTGCCATCGTTATTGACGTCAGCGAAAGCCAGTTGGCCCGAGGTTTCCGCACCCGATGGAAAGGCATACGTGCTTCCCTCAGTGAAGGTGCCGTCGCCTTTGGCAAGGAAGACGGTAAACCCGTAGGGCTGCGATGCAGAGGGCTGAATGATGTCGGTGAGGCCGTCGTTATTGACGTCGACGGTATAGCCGCCCGCGCCGGTCACGGTGCTGTTGGAACTGACGGTCGTAAATTTAGCAGGGGTTTGACCGAAGGACGAAGCATAGGATAACGCGAAGGCTACAGCCAGCGAAGGCAGACTACGGCGGAACTGCATGGGAACGGCTCCCGGCCTGAACTGTAAATTGAAAGCGAACGGAAGTACTGCCAGACCGCAGTTAAGTAGAGGTAACTGAGTGATTATCAGGTTGCCATCTTGTTGCGCCCTTTCCCAGCCCTTGGGAGCCATTTCGACGTCCTTCAGCACAAAATGGGAGGACCGAGTGAGCAAAGCTGCAAAGCGGTGCGCAAACAAGGTCGATTGAGGGTCTGCGAATTAGTGCGTGAAGAGGTCGAGGGGGATGGCGTTGGCTATGGCTTTGTAGCCTGCCGGGTTGGGGTGGAGGTGGTCGCCGCAGTCGTCGGCGGGGAGGAGTTGGTCGGGGTGTTGGGGATCGCGGAGGACCTGATCGAAGTCGAGGACGGCGTCGAAGTGGCCGGGCATGCGGATCCAGGCGTTGACGGCCTGGCGCGCGGCTTCGTCGGCGGGGCCGGGGTGGTAGAAGTCTGATCCGCCATAGGGCGTGATGGTGGTGCCGTAGACACGGATGTTGGCCTGGTGGGCGCGGACGATGATTTGCTGGTAAGCGGCGATCGCCTGGGCTACGAGTGCGGCGTGCGCGGATTGCGATGCTTCGGGGGACATCGAAGCGGCGTGTTGGGCCAGGCCGCCGAGGTCGTTGACTCCTTCAAAAGCAATGAGCCAGTGCGCGCCGGGTTGCGCGAGGACGTCGCGATCGAAGCGGGCGAGTGTGTTGGGCCCGAGGCCGTCGGTGAGGAGATGGTTGCCGCCGATGCCGAGGTTGAGGACGGCGACATTGCGCGTGGCGGGCGAGGATTGGAGACGCGCGGCAAGGACATCGGTCCAGCGATCGTTACCGTTGGTGGTGGTGGCGTGTCCGTCGGTGATGGAGTCGCCGAGCGCGATGATGGCGGATGCGGATGGCGGGGCCTCTACGTCGACGCCGGCTAATTCATACCAGTGTTCGACGTGTTGCGCGTTCGGAAGGTCGGGTGCGGAGACGAGGTCACCGTGGATGTACCACGTGGTGGCGCGGGAGCCGGGGTGTCCGGTTTCGCGCGACGGGGGCGCATCGAGGTGAAACGTGATGGCGAGGCTGGAGAGCGGGATGGCGGTCCAGGCGACCGGGTCGGAGAGATATTCGGCTCCGGCGGGGACGAGGACTTCGGGTGATCCTGAAAAAAGTATTGCGCGATCGGATGTGGGATCGATCGCTGGAGCGTCGAGTGCGATTGGGCGCGCGATGTGGACGGATGTGAAGTGGAGCGGCGCGGTTCCGAAGGCGTTGGAGAGGCGGATGCGGAGCGTGTTGCCGCCGATGGAGAGGTGGACGATTTGGCGGACGGTGGCGTCGCGGAGATCGTCGGGCGGGATGGAATTTTGGGGTTCCGGAATTTGGACCGCAGTGGCCCACGAGCCGGTCCAGACTGGTTGCTGAGCGTGTGCAGAATTGAGAGCGAGGAGTGCGATGACGGAGGGGAGAAATACTAGCGCGATGATTTTTGCTGGCTTCATGATGGATGGTCTAGGATGGGTGCCGAAGTAAATCGATTTTATTGCGAGGCAAGAATACACCTATGCGGATTCATCTGGGGCTGGGTAAGAAATTCATTCCGATGGCGGCGATGGTACTGGTGGCGATGGTTGGAGCGGCGCAGACTTCTGTAACAGCTCCAGTTACGTTCACTAGCGATCAGGATCACCAGAACATGATGGATCAGCTTGGCATCAAGGCGCTGCGTTCGGGTCCGTCGGGCGATGAGAAGGCTCCGAACCATGCGAATTATGACGAGACCAAAGCGAATCCTTATGACAATGTGCCGGACGCGCTGACGCTGAACAAGGGTGGGAAAGTAACGAGCGCGGATGAGTGGTGGAAGGTGCGGCGGCCGCAGATCGTTCACGACGAAGAGGAGTATGTGTACGGGCGCGAACCGGCGGAATTGCCGAAGGTGACGTGGACGGTGACGGCGAGCGAGCGGGAGATGCTGGGGTTTCGGCCGGTGATGGCGAAGGTGCTGGAGGGGCGCGTGGATAATTCCGCGTATCCGGCGATCAGCGTGAATCTGCGGATGACGGTGGTGACGCCGGCGGATGCGAAGGGTCCGGTACCGGTGCTGATGATGTTTGGGCCAAGCGGCTTCCCTTCTCCGGTGCAGCCCTCGCAGGCTGATTTGGCGCGGCTCAATACGGCGATGAAGGCGCTGCTGGTGCAGCAGGATCCAACGCTGAAGGACGTGATTGCGGCGCATCCGGGATGGGATCCGTTCAAGCCGGTGCCGTTTCAATTTCCGCAGATGAATGCGGATGGCGATCCGCCGAGCGAGTGGGAGCTGATTGCGGCGGGATGGGGATTTGCGACGCTGGATCCGGCGAGCGCGCAGGCCGATGATGCGGCGGGATTGACGCGGGGGATTATTGGTTTGGCGAATCACGGGCAGCCGCGCAAGCCGGATGACTGGGGCGCGCTGCGGGCGTGGGGATGGGCGGCGGGACGCGGACTGGATTATCTCGAGACAGATTCGGCAGTGGACGCGAAGCATGTGGGGATTGAAGGCGTGTCGCGGTATGGAAAGGCGGCGCTGGTGACGATGGCGTTCGATCAGCGATTTGCGATGGTGCTGGTGGGGTCGTCGGGCAAGGGCGGCGCGACGCTGCTGCGCAGGAATTATGGCGAGGCGGTGGAGAGCCTGACGGGCGGCGAGTATTACTGGCTAGCGGGAAATTTTCTGAAGTATGGTGCGTCGGAAAGTAAGGACGGGCCGGGAAATCCGGGGCAGATTCCGGTGGATTCAAATGAGCTGATTGCGCTGTGCGCGCCGCGCCTGACGTTTATCAGTTATGGGATTCCGGAAAAGGGCGACGCGCACTGGCTGGATCACCAGGGGAGCTGGATGGCGACGGTTGCGGCGAGCGAGGTTTGGACGCTGCTGGGCGCGAAGGGGTTGAGCGAGAATGGGCAGCCGGTCGAGGGTGATTACAAGACGGCGAAGATGCCAGCGGTGAATGAGGGTTTGCTGAGCGGACAGTTGGCGTGGCGGCAGGATGATGGCGGGCATACCGACGCGCCGAATATGAAGTGGTTCATTCAGTGGGCGGATGGAAATATTGGGTATGGGCACTAAGTTGGGGGATTGTTGAAGAACTTCGGACGTTATTGGATTGCGGCAAGTTTGCTGGCGGGCGCGGCAGTTGGTGCTGGGGCGCAGAGTGCTGATGCTCCGGCATTGCCAGTGGTGCGCGTGGCGAGTGGGGCTTCGCAACTGCTGGTGTCGGGGCATCCTTATTTAATGTTGGGCGGGGAGTTGGGAAATTCTTCGGCGGGGACTGCAGCGCAGGCGGATACAATTTTGCCGCGGCTGGCGGGATTGCATTTCAACACCGTGCTGATGCCGGTGGCGTGGGATGAGATTGAGCCGCAGGAGGGGCGGTTCGATTTTTCGGTGCTGGATCACTGGGTAGATGTTGCACAGGAGCAGCATGTGCATCTGGTGCTGTTGTGGTTTGGCAGCTGGAAGAATGCGTTTTCGAATTACGCGCCGGAGTGGGTGCTGACGGATACGAGACGGTTTCCGCGCGCGATTTCCGCAGAGGGATTGCCAACGGAGATTTTGTCGCCTTTGGGTGCGGAGACGGCGCGGTGTGACGCGCGCGCGTTTGCGGCGCTGATGCGGCATGTGCGGGAAAAGGATGCGGCGCAGCAGACGGTGCTGATGGTGCAAGTGGAAAACGAGATTGGATATTTGGGAGTGGGGGGACGGGATCGATCGGAGGCGGCGAACAAATTGTTTACGGAGGCCGTGCCGGGGGAGTTGATGGCACGGGTGAAAAGCGGAGCAGGCTTCGCGACTGGTTTGAATCCCGCGGGGCGGAATTGGAAAGAGGTATTTGGCGGCGCGGCGGATGAGGATTTCGTGGCGTGGGAGTATGGCTTGTTTGCGCAGCAGGTGGCGGCGGCGGGCAAGAAGGAGTACGCGCTGCCGATGTATATGAACGCGCAACTGCCGGCAGAGAAGGAGACGGCGGGAGATTATCCGAGCGGCGGCCCGTATCCCACGACGCAGGCGATTTATCGGGCGGCAGCGCCGGCGATTGATTTCTATGCGCCGGATATTTACTGGCCGGATTTCTCTGGATGGGTGGATGAGTATGCGGCGGCGGCGAATCCGGTATTTGTGCCGGAGGCGCGGCTGGATGCTGCACCGATGAACGCGATGTATTTATATGGCGAGGCGCGGGGATTTGGGTTTTCGCCGTTTGCGGTGGATTCTCTGCCGGCAGCGGATTCGCAGGGGAAGAGCGAAGACAAAGGGTCGCCACAGACGGGGCCGGGGTTGGGCGAAGTTTATGGGGCTCTCGGCGCGATGAGCGATGTGATTCTAGAGGCGCAGGCGAAAGGCGCGATTCGCGGATTGGTGTTGCACGAGACGAGCCTGCGGCCCGCGCAGACGGTGGCGCTGGGGGGATTTTTGTTTCGGGCCACGCTGGCGCGGGGATGGCCGGCGCGGAATTTGCTGACCAGCGATGGCGGGATGATGGTGCTGGAGACTGCTCCGGACGAGTTTCTGGTGATGGGGAGTGGGTTGACGGTGACGTTCTCACGCGATCCTGATGCGGACGGGCAGGTGGCAGGGATCGCGGGGATTGAGCGGCTGGCGCACGTGGATGGGAAATGGACGCCGGTAGAAGTAGAGAACGGGGACCAGAGCGATCAGGGGCGCGGGTTGCTGATGGATGCGAAGGCGTTTGGCGTTTACCGGGTGCGGCTCTATACCTACAGCCGAAAAAACTAAATTTAGTCGCGAATATGCTATTCTCGCCGCGTGTCTGCTACTGCTACGCCTGAAAAGATCGAGACTCGTCCGCGGCATGCTGCGGTGGTGCGGGTAACGCACTGGCTGACGGTAGTAGCGTTTTTGGCGCTGCTGATTACGGGTGGGGAGCTGATCATCTCGCACCCGCGTTTTTACTGGGGCGAGACGGGAAATGTGAACATGAAGCCGCTGTTCACGATTCCGATTCCGGCGTCGCGGGATTCGGTGCCGACTGGGTACAAAAAGTTGATGCCGGACGAGAATGGCTGGAGCCGGTATCTGCATTTTCAGTCGGCGTGGCTGCTGGTGCTGACCGCGGCGGTGTATGGCGTGTGGGGATTGGGGCGGGGACACTTCCGCCGAGAGATTATGCCGGTGCGGGGACAGCGGTCGTGGCGCGCTTATTCGACGCGGTTGGGGCAGTATTTGCGGCGCGGGCCTCCGGCGGCCGATGAAGCGCGGTCGTACAACGTGCTGCAGCGAACTGCTTATGCGGTGGTGATTTTTGTTTTGTTTCCAGGAGTGATTTGGACGGGGCTGGCGTTGTCTCCGGCGTTTGATTCGGCGCTTCCGTGGGCGGTGAATGTGCTGGGCGGACGGCAGTCGGCGCGGACTCTGCATTTCTTTATTACGGGCGCGCTGGTGTTGTTCCTGGTGGTGCATGTGGCGATGGTGTATATCGCGGGATTCAGGAGCCGGATGTGGGCGATGATTACGGGCGGATCTATGCCAGGCCCGGGGTCGACAGGAGGAGAGCGCTGATGCAATCGATCACACGCAGGAATCTGATCCGGACGGGAGTGACGGCGGCGGCGGGATTTGCTGGATTGGCGGCGGCGGAGCGGATTGCCGCGCGGCATGGGTTGATTCCTCCGGATCACGGAGGATTGTATGGAGCGGGCGAGACGCTGACGTACGCGGCGCAGCGGGTGCTGACGGCGCACTCGATGGCGCGGGAGTTTCCGCGGAGCATGATTTCAAAGGCGCCCTTTCTCAATGACGTTACACCTCCGGACGACGCGTTCAAGCGGTACCAGGCCATGGGATTTGCAGACTGGAAGCTGCAGGTGGATGGAATGGTGGCGCGGCCTACTACGTTTTCGATGTCGGATTTGCGGAGCCTGCCGACGCACAGCCAGATTACCGAGGTGGTGTGCGAGGAGGGATGGTCGTATGTGGCGGAGTGGCTGGGGACGCCGCTGCATGGGGTGCTGGACGAGGTAGGCGTGTTGCCGCAGGCGCGGTACATTGTTTACTTTTCCAGCCAGAAAGACTGGTGGGACAGCGTGGACATGGCAGACGCGCTGCATCCGCAAACGTTTCTGACGATGGGGATGAATGGCGGCGATTTGCCGGTGGGATTTGGCGGACCAATCCGGATGCGCGTGCCTCGGCAGCTGGGCTACAAGAGCGTGAAATACATTACGCGGCTGACGGCGACGGACAGCATGAAGGGGTTTGGGAAGGGGCTGGGATCGGCTGCGCCGGAGGGCGGGTATAGCTGGTACGCGGGGATTTGAGGGACCGCGAACGTCGCGTTCGAGAATCGATCCGATAGCTCTTTCGATGAAGGCGAGCCCGTGACGGAGGAACAACACAATCAAGATAACCGCGAACCCAGTGAGACCGAAGGAGCGGCCGCCAGGTCCACCGGCGCAGTCTTGGGAGAGTTTGTCACGGAGACGTTCGAGTACGACGGTGGGCGGCAGGTCACGGTATACGTTCCGCCGAACCCGCCGGAAGCGATCATCTATGCCGGGGACGGCCAGAGAATTTCGAAGTGGGGCCGGTTGCTCGAGAAGGCCGGCGTTCGATCGACAATGATCGTCGGTGTCCATGGCTTGGCGGATGAGATGCTGCGGCTGCATGAGTACTCACCGGGCTTTGCACCGGAGCGATTCGCGGCACACGAGAAGTTCTTCGTTGAGGATGTTCGCCGATGGACGGAGTCGCGGTTTGGCGTGCCGCTGCCCGCTGAACGTACCGCAGTGTTCGGCGTATCGGCGGGTGGAGAGCTGGCCCTCGCGCTTGGACTTCGGCATCCCTATGTCTACGGTGCGGTGTTCTGCGCCTCGCCTGGCGGGGGTTACAAGCCGCCTGGCGTGATGCCGAGTCCGCTTCCGCGCACCTACCTTGTGGCCGGCACGCAGGAGCCCTTCTTCCTTGATAACGCGAGGAAGTGGGCGGTCGCGCTGCGCGATGCAGGTGCGGATGTCGTCATAGAGGAGCGAGCTGGATCGCACGGCGGCGCCTTTTGGCGAGAAGAGTTCCCGCTGATGGTGGCGTGGGCATTCGGACGATAATGGAAATAACGCCGACCAGTGCATGTGGAATCCACTAAATATTGATCGAACGCAGACAAGGGTCTGACACAGACGTGACAAGCTTCCTTACTGCTCCGCCTAGAGTCGGAATTCTGGGCGGCGCGCAGCTCTCATGCGCGCGGCCTGGAGAGAGTGAGGAAGACTCAGTGGACGAGTTGACTACGATCACGAAGCGATCGGTGAACCGCCGGTCTTTGTTGAAGAACGGATTGCTGGCCGGGGGCGCAGCGGTAGTGGGCGCTGGATTGACCGGCAGCAGCTTCAGAGCACAGGGACAAGGCAGAGGCGGCGATCTGACCCGTGGAGACATCGCGATCCTGCGGTTTCTCGCGGCTGCGGAACTGCTGGAGGCTGACCTGTGGACCCAGTATGCGGAACTGGGCGGCATCGGCAGCAATCCGCCGATTGAAGTTGTTCAGAACCAAACATTGAATCCGTACCAGATGGCGCTGTCGAATCTCGATACCGACGGGCCGCAGTACATTGCCAGCAACACGCTGGATGAAGTCAGCCATGCAAACTTTTTGAACGGTTATTTGGAATCCAAAGGGGCAGACCCGGTGAACCTGGACGAATTCAACATCCTGCCGGGCAGCAGCGCGACAGGATCGTCGGGCAACTCGCGGCTGACGAACCTAACGCAGCTCAACGTGGACACCAGTTGGTTCGTGCGCTACCGGAGCAGGACGAATCCGGACTTTGGCGCGACGTACCCGCAGGCGGTCACACTGAACAAAGTTCCCGCGATTCCAGTGACGGATGCCGACTTCGAGGACGCGAATCACATTCAGGCGATCGCCAACATTGCGGCCTTTCATTTTGGGGCGATCGAGCAGGGCGGCTCCAGCCTGTACGCGGCGATGAGCCAGAAGGTGACCGATCCGGAGGTGCTTCAGATCACGCTCGGCATTGGCGGCGACGAGATTGCACACTTTCTGGAGTGGGTGGATTTCGCGGGGAACGGGGTGCAGCCAACGGTTGCTCCGCTGACCGACAAGAAGCTCGGCGTTACGTTTCCCAACTTCTTCGCACACCTAAGTGAGCAAACGCAGCCAAGCCTGATCTTCCCGATTCCGGCGGAGTTCATCAGCCCGGATCTTCCGCTTTGCTCCACGATTCGTCCGCTGACCGACAAGTTCGCCGGCGCGCGGGCGGCATTTGCGGGGCTGACGGCGAGCGGACTCTTCATCGGCCAGACGAAGGAGTTCTTCTCGACGCTTCAGAATCTTGCCGACGAAGCTGATGCGGCGGTTCGACAGTAATAACCGGCGACCTTTGTTGGACGTTTGACCTTGAAGGCGACGAGCGATGATGCTCGCCGCCTTTATGGTTTCAGGGCGGGGTCGATGAGAGTTAGGCCCTGGACGGGGTCCTTCTGTTTGAGGAGGGGCGTGGGGTCGGCGGTGACGAAAACTTCGAGGAGCGGGGAGACGTGGGCACCAAGGATGTGTCCGCCGCGGGTGGTGCCGTTGGGCAGGGCGACGACGCAGTGCATGTGGACCGAGGGCTTGCCGTCGAGGAGCGCGATGTCGCCGATGAGGGAAGCGACTTCGACCTGCTGGTCGACGGGGATGACGCGGAACATTTTTTTGTCTTCGTCGAACCACGCGAGGCGGGCGTCGTGGAATCCGCCGATGGCAGTGAAGTGTGCGGACTCGATGTGGTTGTCGGCGGCGAACTGGGCGAGTCCGGCGTAGGGCTCGTCGCCAGGTTTAAAGATGACGGCGAAATCGCGCTGGCCATTGGTGTTGTTGAGGAGTTTGACCTGCATGCCGGGAGCGGCGCCGTGGGGACCGGCTTCGGAGGGGGAGAGGTATTGAGGGGATTGGGCGGCGGCAGTGAGCGAGACGAGAAGGCAGGCAATGGCGAGGGGCGATTTCATGCGGGCGGCTCCAGGATTCAGAATGCACGATTTTGCGGGAAGGTTCGAGGGGAAACCTCAGGGGCTGAAGCACAATCCTCTTGTTGCGTTTTGCGGCACGCCTGAAGTCATGCCCTGATACAAACGGGCGCGCTTCGCGCGCTAGCCATATCTGCCAAACCCGGGCAGATATGGGGGGCCCAGCGGTCAGTCGCTGGCGGGCTTTGTTTCTTTGGCGGCCAGCAACTGGCGCAGGGCCTCGAATCGCGGCATGCCGTGCAGAGCCGACAAATCGGGATCGTTGTCGATCCACTCCTTGTTGCCGAAGCCGGTGCGAATGGTGGCTTCCAGAAGGTCCAGCGCGCGGTCTGTGTCACCGAGCAGGGCATAGGTGCAGGCGACGTTGTAGCGGGTGGTGCCTTCCTCGGGATCGAGGGCGAGGGCGCGATTCGCCCACTCCAGGGCGCGTTCGCGATCCCCTAAGACCAGGTGAGCGGAGGCGCCGAGATAGAGTGCACGCACGTCGTCCGGGTGCAATTCGACATAGCGCTCGGCGCGCACCTGACACGCGAGGCTGGCTGCGCGGGCTTCCTCTGGCCGGCCGAGTGCGCTCAGGCACATGGCGAGGTGCTGCAGGGCCTGGTAGTCCGCAGGATCGAGCTCGCTCGCTTTGCGGAAGAATTCTGCCGCCTTCTCCATCTCGCCCTGCGCAAAGAAGCACCGCGCGTACAGGTAGCTTGCCTCGTAGAGCCGGGGATTGAGGCGCATCGCCTCTTCGAATTCCCTGGCGGCGGCGGCGTAATTTTTATTGAGTGTTTCCGCCAAACCGCGCGAGGCTCTTGCCTCCGCCGATTCGGGATCGAGATCGACGGCGCGACGGCTGGCGCGCATGGCTTCCTTCAGGTTGTCGCTGGACGATTCAAACCACATATAGATGAAGGAGCAGGAATTGGCGACGCCTGCATAGGCGGCGGCATAGGCAGGGTCGATGACGATGGCGCGGGCAAACATTTCGCGCGCGTATTCGAGGCTCTTGCGGCGCAGGTCGTAGAAGATGGTGCGGCCGCGCAGGTAGTAGTCGTAAGCCTGCACGTCGCGGGTGGGCACTTTCTCGATGGCGCGCTTCTCCTGGTCGGTGAGCACGATGCGCAGGGCGCGCGCGATGCTCTGGGCGATCTCATCCTGGATGGCGAAGACGTCTTCCATCTGACGGTCGTATCGTTCGGCCCACAATGAGTGGCCGGTACGGGTATCGGCGAGTTGCGCGGTGACGCGCAGACGGTTGCCGGCACGGCGGACGGTGCCATCGAGCACATAAGCCGCTGACAGTTGGTGGCCGATTTGGCTTACGGACAAGGTTTTGTCGCGCAGGGGCAAGACGGCGGAGCGGGGCAGCAAACGCAACTCGGCGACTTTCGTCAGCTCGGTCTGAATATCTTCGGTCATGCCGTCGCGGAAGTATTCGTCGTCCTTGCTGCCGCTGAGGTTCGCGAAGTAGAGCACGGCGATCGACTTCTCAGGGGATGGCGCGGGGGCACTGAGGCTCGAAAGCGCATCGAGAACCTCCTGCATGGAGGAAAAGCGCTGGGCCGGCGATTTCGCGAGGCAGCCGGCCATCAGGCGCTCCCAGCCCGGATCGCAGTCAGGCAGAACCGACCGCAGCGGAGGGTAAGCGTCATGCAGGATGGCGTGCAGGACGTCGACCGCGGTTTCCCCTTGAAACGGAGTGCGGCCGGCCAGGCATTCGTAGAGCAGCACGCCGAAGGAAAAGATGTCGCTGCGCTGATCGCCGGCTTCTCCACGGATTCTCTCGGGGGCCATGTATTCGACGGTGCCGCCGAGGCTGTTGCGGGATGCGGTGCGGGTGAGCGGCGCATGTTCGGAATCGGCGGAGGGACGATCGGGACGGGCTAACTCCGAGAGACCGAAGTCGAGGATCTTCACTCCGGAACGCGCGTCGAGCATGACGTTGGCGGGCTTGATGTCGTGATGAAAGACGCCGCGGCTGTGCGCCTCGCGCAGGCCTTCGGCAATGGCGGAGGCGGTGTTCACGACGAAGCCGGGAGCGGGGCTGGAGTGGCGCAGATAGTCGCGGAGGGTCTCGCCGGTCACCAGTTCCATGGAGATAAAAGGCAAATCCTCCGCGACGTTCAGTTCGTAGATGGTGGCGATGTTGGGATGGTTGAGACGGGACGCCGCCTGCGCCTCTTTGAGCAGACGCGCTCGCGCGTCGCCATCGATTGCCGATCCCTGGGGAAGGAATTTAAGCGCGACCTCGCGATGCAGGATGAGGTCTTCGGCGCGATAGACGGCGCCCATTCCGCCTTGTCCGAGGCTGGCGAGAACACGGTAGTGCGAAATGGTCTGTCCGATCATAGGGGGCAGAAATCCGTACTGAGTATCGCAGATGGGGGAGAAGTCGGACGGGAGGATTTGGTGGCGGGGCGTGGGATTCCAGGACGCTTCAATTTGCGGGGGAGACTCGAGGCGGAGAAACCGCAGGTCCTTCGACTGCGGTTGGCGCGCGCGCCAACCTGCGCTCAGTTGGGATGAAAAGTGGGCGTACCTTCCTGATACGTGCTCAAGGCACAGATACAGATTAGGAGGAAGGTACGCCATGAAGACCCACGTAGGAGTAGATCTCCATCAGCGATTTTGTTACTTAACGGCGATGAACGCAAGCGGGAGGGTATGCAGGCAGGGGCAGGTGGTGAACGAGGGAGGGGCGCTGCAGGCGTGGTTGCGGGAGTTGCCGCGGCCTCGCCAG
>DATHQV010000067.1:0-47450 GCA_035482355.1 Acidobacteriaceae bacterium
TTTGGGCGGAGGCATGCACTTCCGCCGCCAACCGTACACAGGAAAAGTCTGCGCCCCGCGTCGCGCGACCCGCTGTGACAGAGAACACAAGTGTGCGAGGATAAACTGTTCGGGCAAGGTGGGTTCAAACCCTCGGTTTGGACTTTGCCTGGCCGGTTCTGCCGCCTCCGGCCGGTGCACGGCAGAGGCAGTGTGATTCCGGTCACGGAGAGTCGTACCCTCGGACGCGTAGGTTCACACAATGTCGGAAATAGGTGGATGAGCAATAATTCGCATCCCTGGCTCACGGTGGTTACGCTGCTTGTGGGAGCTGTCGCGTTTGGATTCACGCCTTTAGCGCTGGCGTGGGTGTGGGCAAAGCTCGTGTCGCCCCAGAAGTCCGGCGCCGTCAAGAACGCCACCTACGAGTGCGGCCTGGAATCGAAGGGCGATGCCTGGATCCAGTTCGGGGCTTCCTATTACCTGTACGCGATCGTTTTTCTGGTTTTCGACGTGGAGGCGGTTTTTCTGCTGCCCTTCGCGGTGGCCTTCACCGGCCTGACGGCGGGAGCCTGCATCGCTATGCTGGTGTTTCTGCTGTTGCTGGTGGAGGGGTTGGTCTGGGCCTGCCAAAAGGGCGTGCTCACATGGGCTTAGATGCGTTCAGAGCGGGTTTAATGGAGTTAAACCACAAGATGAGGTTTCATGGCTGACGATCTCAAAGAGCTGAAGATCGAGCTGAGCAAGAACGGCATCTTCACCACCACCCTTGAGGAAATCTACAACTGGGGGCGGAAGAACTCTGTGTGGCCGCTGACATTTGGCCTGGCCTGCTGCGCCATTGAAATGATCGCGACTACCATGGCCCGCTACGACCTGGCACGTTTCGGAGCTGAAGTGTTCCGGCCGTCACCGCGGCAAGCCGATCTCATCATCGTTTCGGGAACTGTAACGAAGAAGATGGCTCCGCAGGTGGTGCGACTCTACAACCAGATGCCGGAGCCGAAATACGTCATCGCCATGGGCGCGTGCGCCATTTCCGGCGGCCCTTTTCGGGATGGCTATAACGTCTTGAAGGGGATCGACCGCTATATTCCGGTCGATGTGCACATTCCAGGGTGTCCGCCGCGTCCGGAAGCGCTGATTCACGCGTTCATGACACTCCAGAAGAAGATCGACGCGCAGCACATCAGCGGGGCAGATCGGCCGCGCCACCTGCAGGCCGACCAGCCCAGCGAGTTCCCGGTGCCGTCCTTCGGGCCGCATGGATTAGAACCTGCGCAGAATGATGAAGTTTTCGTCGCTGCCCTCAACAATCCCTTGAAGGTGATTCAATGACCGCGCTGCCTTCGGTTGAGGACATCAAGGCACAGATTGAGGCCGGCGTGCCCGGCGCAGCGGTGACCGTAATTCCCAACGGCAGTCCCTCCGCGCAACATTCTCTGCTGCTGGATCGTGAGCATGCTGTCGCCGTGGCGATTTTTCTGCGCGACCACGCCGAACTGCGGCTGGATTACTGTTCTCTGGTGACCGGCGTCGACTGGCTGGATACGGAAACCTCCGAGAAGATCAAAGTGAAGAAGGTCGTCGACGGCGTGGAGTCCGAAGTTGACGAGGTTCGCAAGACGAAGGTCCCTGGCTATCTGGAAGCCGTGTATCACCTCTTTTCGATGGAGAAGAAGCACGGGCCGGTGATTCTGCGCCTGCGTACGGCGAACCGTACCGACCAAACCCACGTTCCTTCGCTCACGCCGGTCTGGCGCAGCGCGGAGTTCCAGGAGCGCGAGGCGTTCGATCTCTATGGGATTGTTTTTGACGGCCATTCCGATCTGCGCCGCATTTTGATGTGGGACGGGTTTGTCGACCACCCCATGCGCAAGGATTACGTACCGCCCGCGGACGATCTGCTCCATCCGGGGGTGCACGCATGAGCGAGAACCTGCTCGAGATCGACCCCATCGCCGGCCAGGGCGAGATCATGGAAATCTCCATGGGGCCGCATCATCCGTCGACCCATGGCGTGTTTCGCATGGACGTGCGGCTGGAGGGCGAGCAGGTGGTGCGCCTGAAGCCGGTCTTCGGCTATCTGCACCGCAATCACGAAAAGATTGCCGAGCACGGCGCGTATCTGTCGGCGATTCCCTACACCGATCGCCTCGACTATCTCTGCTCCATGACCAACAACTGGGGCTACGTGCTGGCGGTTGAAAAGCTGGCTGGCCTCGCGGTGCCGGAACGCGCTGAGTACATCCGCGTGATCGTTGCCGAGCTGACGCGCTTTCAGAATCACGCAGGTCTGGTCGGATTTCTGCTGCAGGACATGGGCGCGAGCGGCACGCCGCTGATGTACGCCTTCCGCGAGCGCGAGAAAGTGCTGGACCTGTTTGAATCGCTGAGCGGCGCGCGCATGATGTGCAACTACATGCGATTCGGGGGAGTGCGCGTGGACTGCACGGCTGCGTGGCTGGACGATGTTCGCCGATTGCTGCCTGCGCTGCCGAAGTTTGTGGATGAATTTGAAAATCTATTGCGCGCCAATGAAATTCTGATGGCCCGCACTCAGGGCACCGGCGTGTTGTCGCGCGAGCTGGCGATCAATGCAGGCGTGACCGGACCGATGCTCCGCGCTGCGGGCGTGAACTACGACATCCGCAAAGTCGACAACTACGGCATCTACGACCGCTTCGATTTTCGGATTCCGCTTGGCGATCACGGCGACGTTTACGACCGCTACATGATGCGCATCCTCGAGATGCGGGAGACGGTGAAGATTCTGGAGCAGGCGCTGCGCGATATTCCGGAAGGCCCGATCATGGATCCGAAGGTGCGTTTGCGCGGCCTGCGTCCGAAGGCTGGCGAAGCGTATGGGCGGATTGAGTCCCCGAAGGGCGAGCTGGGATTTTTCCTGATCAGCGACGGGTCGACCAATCCATATCGCTATCGCGTGCGGCCGCCGAGCATGATCAATCTCACGATTCTTGAAGATATGTGCCTGGGGCAGAACATCGCCGATGTAGTGGTGACGCTGGGCAGCGTCGATATTGTACTGGGCGAGGTCGACCGATGAAGAGAGGCAGGCATCATGCTGGGTGAAGGCATCCTGCAGGGATTAATGGAGACGGCGCGCAACTTCTTCGGCAGCTATATCGAGAAGGACCGCCTGACCACCGTGCAGTATCCGGAGGAGCGCTTCGAGCTTCCCGAAGCCTCACGGAATTTTCCGTTCCTGCTGTATGACGGGACGGATCCCGACGCCGGACTGCGCTGCGTCTCGTGCCAGATTTGCGAAAAGGAATGCCCTCCGCGCTGCATCCATATTGAGAAGAGCAAAGATAAGAAGCCCGATTTCGTCGGCAAGCAGCAGTTTTATCCGGCGGTCTTCGACATCGATGTTTCGGTCTGCATGAGCTGCCAGATTTGCGTCGAGGTTTGCCCGTTCGATGCGATTCGCATGGACAAGGTATTTGAACTGAGCACCGGCGATCGCTTCGGCGGCCTGCTGTGGGACAAACACGAACTGTCCAAATCGAACGAATACTATCGGCAAATTCATCCGGTGGAAGCGGCGGAAACGGATGAGCGCCGGACAAAAGAAAAGGCTGACGCACAGGCGAAAGCAATTGCCGCGGCAGCAGCTGCTGCGGCGAAGGCGGCTGCGGCCGCAGCAGCTCCGCCATCCGATGCTTCGTCGAACGGCGCCGCTCATCCCAACCCATCCAAGCCGGTGACCCAATGACCGTTGCCGGATTGGATCAGATTTTCGTCACGCTGAAGGACATTCTGGTTGCGCATACGCCCGCGCCCCTGCAAACCATCGTCGGCATCCTGATCACGATTGTTCCCATCATCGTGATCTTCCCTGCACTGTTCGCGGTCACGACCATCCTCGAGCGCAAGGGGCTGGGACGCATTCAGAATCGGTACGGCCCGAATCGCGTGGGGCCGTGGGGCATCCTGCAGCCCATGGCTGACGCCGTCAAATCGCTGACCAAAGAAGACCTGGTTCCCCGTGCAGCGGATCAGGTAGTGCATTACCTGGCGCCGCTGGTGCTGGTAGGCGCATCGTTTCTCGGATTCGCAGTGCTGCCCATTGGCCGCAATATGACGGCGGTAAACCTGGATGCAGGTGTGCTGTTCTTCTTCGCCATTGGAGCGGGCACGGAGCTGGCCGTGTTTATGGCGGGGTGGTCGAGCCGCAACAAGTATTCGCTGCTGGGCGCCATGCGGGCCATCGCGCAGATGATCAGCTATGAAATTCCGCTGATCCTGTCGTCGATCGCCGTCGTCATGATCGCGGGCACACTTTCGCCCACGCTGATCGTGGAGAGGCAAGCCGCGTTCTCGCACGGACTGGCGCACTGGAATCTGTTTACGCCGTGGGGACTGGCCGGGTTCATCCTCTTTATGATCGCGGGGACGGCGGAGACCAACCGCAGCCCGTTTGATCTGCCCGAAGGCGAGTCGGAAATTATTGCCGGATACTTCATTGAGTATTCCGGCTTCAAATTTGCGCTGTTCTTCCTTGCCGAATATCTGGAGATGTTTGCGGTGAGCGGCCTAGGCATCACGCTGTTTCTGGGCGGGTGGTCGTCGCCGGTCAGCTTCCTTGCGTGGATTCCGTCGTGGGCCTGGTTCTTTACGAAGCTGCTGGCGCTGATTGTCGGCTTCATCTGGATTCGCGGCACCATGCCGCGCCTGCGCATGGATCAGCTGATGAACTTCGCCTGGAAATTCATGCTGCCGATGACGCTTGTGGTCATTGTTTCAGCGGGCATCTGGAGATTTCTGCCAGTCTCCTTCGGAGGCTCAGCCGCACTGGGGGGTATGGTACGCTGGCTGGTCTGCGCGCTGGTGATTGTGGTGCCTTATGTTATTTTTGCCCGCATGCTGGGCCGCGGAAACCACATCGAGAAGAGAGTTTACAGATTTGCGGAGTGATGTCAGTCACAGCCGCTGGCGCAGGGCTGTGAAAACGTACGAGAGGTTAACATCAGCGATTCACTGGCGCTTAAGACGCCGGAATTTGTTCGGATAACGATGACACTGCCGTTCCTGATCCTCGCACTGCTGACCTTGGCTGGAGGCGTTGCCGCCATGACGCTGCGCCGCCTGGTGCATTGCGCATTGGCGCTCGCGATTTCCTTCGCGGGGCTGGCCGGACTCTATCTGAATCTTGGAGCGGAATTCGCGGGTCTGGCGCAACTGCTGGTTTACGTCGGCGCCATCGCCATCCTGATTGTCTTTGTCATTCTGCTCACGCGCGGCGGCGACGCTGATCCGGACTCTTCTTTTTCGCCGGCCAGTGCCGGTAGCGTCGTCATCGCTCTCGCTGTGTTTGCCGTGCTGGCGTGGGCGGTGAACACCAGCAGCCTCGCACATGTTGCGACTCTGCAGCCTGCTCCCCCGTCCGACAAAACCGGCACGCTGCAGATCGGCCAGGCTCTGATGCAGCACTATGTATTGCCGCTGGAAGTGATTGGGTTGATGCTGACGGCTGCGATGATCGGCGCGGTCATCCTTGCATTGCGTGACAAACGCATCGCTGCTGAGCCTAAGGATTCGGAGCTGCGCGCGTCATGAATCCTCTTGCTGGTTGTCTGCTCGTTTCTGCTCTGCTCTTCGCCATCGGCCTCGCAGGCGCAATCACGCGTCGCAGCGCGATCCTGGTGCTGGCTGGCATTGAATTGATGCTGAGCGCGGCGAATCTGAACTTCATCGCCTTCTGGCGGTTCGGACCGCATCCCGAAGCCCTGACCGGGCTCATCTTTGTCATCTTCTCCATCGCCGTCGCCGCCGCGGAAGCCGCTGTGGGACTGGCCCTCATCCTCGCCATCTACCGCCATGCCAAAACGTCGGACGTGAGCGAGATTGGGGAGATGCGCGGGTGACCTGGATCGTCAATTATCTGTGGCTCATTCCGGTGCTGCCCATGTTGGCGGCGGGCGTCTGCGCTCTGCTGAAGCAGCCGCAGCGGCGTCTCTCCGCCACGCTCGCGATTGGATCGATGAGTGTCTCGTTTGTGCTGGCGCTGATCGCATTCGCTGAAGCGCTCAGCCATCCAGCGATCCAGGTCGCGAACATCCACTGGATGCAGTTCGGCGATCAGTGGGTTTCGCTGGGCTGGCTGCTCGATCCGCTGGCCGCGGTGATGCTGGTGATGGTGACATTTGTCGGCTTGCTGATCTTCATCTACAGCACCGGCTATATGGCGCACGACCCCAACTTCACGCGGTTCTTCTGCTTCCTGTCGCTCTTCGCGGGAGCGATGCTGGGCGTAGTCATCGCCAACAGCCTGCTGCTGCTCTTTATGTGTTGGGAAGTGGTCGGCCTGACCTCATATTTGCTGATCGGGTTCTGGTATCACCGTCCGGCCGCTGCGGCCGCTGCGAAGAAGGCCTTCATCACCACGCGCATCGGCGATCTTGGATTGCTGATCGGGATGGTGTGGCTCTACGCGCAGAGTGGAACGCTGCTCTTCTACGACAACGGATCCGGCTGCCTCGAGCAGCACGCGATCTCCGCTCTCGCCGCGCACATCACCATCTTCGGCATGGTGGTTTCCACTGCGATTGGGTTGCTGATTTTCTGCGGAGCGGTGGGGAAATCCGGTCAACTGCCGCTGCATGTCTGGCTGCCCGATGCGATGGAAGGCCCCACGCCGGTGAGCGCGCTGATTCATGCGGCCACGATGGTCGCCGCCGGAGTTTACCTGGTCGCCCGCGTATATCCGCTGATGAACGCGCATGCACTGGAAGTTGTGGCCTGGGTGGGCGCAACGACGGCTCTCTTCGCGGCATGCATTGCCGTCGCGCAGAACGACATCAAGCGCATCCTGGCGTACTCCACTGTCTCGCAACTGGGCTACATGATGCTGGGCCTCGGCGTGGGCGGGGTCGCGGTGGGCATGTTCCACCTGATCACCCACGCGTTCTTCAAGGCGCTGCTGTTCCTGGGCGCGGGTTCGGTGATTCATGGATGCACGGAGGAGCAGGACATCCGCAACATGGGCGGGCTGCGGAGATTTATGCCGGTAACGTTCGCTGCGTATGCGGCTGGCACGCTGGCGCTGTGCGGGTTTCCTCTGTTCGCGGGTTTCTGGAGCAAGGACGCCATTCTCCATTCTGCGCACGGCTGGGGGATTTCGCGTGGACCGTTTTACTTTGGCGCGATTGGCGCCCTGCTGACCGCGTTCTATATGACGCGCCAGGTCTATTACGTCTTCTTCGGGCCGCGTCGCGTGCCGGAAGCGCAGGCCGAGCCGGTTGCCTCGCCGCGTCATCCGGCCGAAGAAAGTGTGATTGCCGATCCGCATGAAAGCCCGCGTGTGATGACCACGCCGTTGGTGATCCTGGCGGTCTTCGCTGCGTTTCTCGGATTTGTGGGAACGCCGGCGTGGCCGTGGTTCCAGTCGTTTCTGGCCGGACAGCCGGCGCGGTTCGATATCGGCGGCTTCTCTGAGCCGGGGCTGATGGCCTTGATGGGTGTTTCATCGCTGATTGTGTTCGCGGGCATCGGACTTGGGTGGTGGCTCTACGGCTGCAAGCCGATTGTGAACGCAACCGATCCTGACGCGCTGGAACGGCTGGCGCCTGGACCGTTCCATGCCCTTGCCAATCGGCTCTACGTCGACGAGATCTACGAGGCGACGGTTATTCGGCTCACACGGTTTGCCTCTGCCTTCTCCGCGTGGCTGGATCGCTGGATCTTTGGCGGCCTGGTGAATCTGGTTGCGTGGATTGTGACCGGCTTTGGCTGGCTCGATCTTGGCCTCGACAAATATGTGGTGAATGGCGGCTTCGATATGGGGTGCCGCGAAGTTTCCCTGTTTGGACGCTTCTTCACCCGTATCCAAAACGGCCGCGTGCAGAACTACCTGCGCGTCATCGCGGTCGCGCTCGTGATTCTTGCCATCTTCCTTCTGTGGGGGCATCGGGGATGATCACTGCCCTCACTCTGCTCCCCCTGGTTGGCGGCCTGTTCATCCTGGGCCTGTGCCGCACGCGCGATTCGGCGCGCCTTGCCGCGGTGACGTTTGCCTTTTTGTCGCTGGTGCTTGCCGTGCTTCTTTGGTTTGGGTTGAATCCCGAAACCCCGGGCATGCAGTTCGAGGAATTACACGCATGGGCGCCCTCGCTGGGCATCGCGTATCACGTTGGCGTCGACGGGCTGGGCGTCCTAATGCTGGTGTTGTCGGCGCTGGTGGTCATGATGTCGCTGGCGGCTTCGTGGGCCAATGAGAAGCAGGGGCCGGTCTATTTCGGGCTGGTTCTTCTGCTCGAAGCTGGATTATTTGGAACCTTTACCGCGCTGAACTTCGTCCATTGGTTTATTTACTGGGAACTCAGCCTGATCCCGGCCTTTTTCCTGGTTCGCCTGTGGGGCGGTCCAGGGCGCGCTCGTGCAGCAACTCAATTCTTCCTGTACACCATGGTGGGCAGCGTGGGGCTGTTGCTCGCCTTCCTGGCGCTGTATTTGGCAACCGGGAAGTTCGATTTGGTGGATCTGACCCAACTGGCGCAGGCCAACCAGATTGTTCCCAGTCTCGCCAACCTGCACTTGCGGATCAGCGCGGAGTGCCTTGGCCAGTGGCTGTTCTGGGCGGCGTTTCTCGGGTTTGCAGTCAAGACGCCGGTGGTTCCCTTCCATACCTGGCTCCCCGCAACTTATGCCGAGGCTCCCAGCGAAACCACCATGCTGCTGACCGGCGCGATGTCGAAGATGGGGATCTACGGGTTTCTGCGCATCCTGCTGCCGATTTTTCCGCAGCAGATGCAGCATGCCCGCACGCCGCTGCTGTGGCTCGCCGTTGCGACCATCGTGCTGCCAGCCTTTGCGGCCTGGGTGCAGAAGGATCTGAAGCGTACCTTCGCGTACTCCTCGATCAACCACCTGGGCTACTGCATCCTCGGCGTGTGCGCGGCGGCGCAGTTCATGGGTCCGCAAGCTGAATTGGGGACGGAGAAAGCGGCAGCGCTGACGGGCGTCATGCTGCAAGTCTTCAGCCACGCGCTCACCGCTGCGGCGATCTTCTGGTTTATTGCTCTGCTGGGGCGGCGGACCGGCGGCCAGCGCGGCGTCGACGACTTCGGCGGCTTGCGGAAAGTGATTCCGGTGTTCAGCGGACTGATGGGCATTGCGATCTTTGCTTCGCTGGGTCTGCCGGGGCTCAACGGATTCCCGGGCGAGTTTCTCATCTTTAAAGGAGCGTTTCCGCTGGCTCCCTGGGCCACTTCGCTCGCTGTGCTGGGCCTGCTGATGACCGCGATTTTTCTGCTCACCGTCATTCAAAAGGTTTTCTCCGGTCCGGTAAATCCACGCTGGGAAGCCATGGCCGACCTGACTACGACGGAACAGCTGGCCGTCCTGCCCGCGATTGCTCTCATGTTCGTTCTCGGGTTGTATCCGCAGGTCATCACCGGCATGGTGCACGGCACCATTCTGCAATGGATCGGAGGGCTGCACTAATGCTCGCCTGGACGATCTACATATCGTTTGCCGGAGCTTTGGCCGCACGGCTCGCGCCCTCGAAGCAGTCTGCGCGCATCCTCGCACTGCTCACCGCGCTCGCTGGATTCACGCTGTCGGTCATCGCACTGATCCACTGGCAACCCGGTCAAATTCTCACCATCACGCGCATCGCGTGGGTTCCTCAGCTCGGCCTCGAATACCATCTGGCCGCCGACGGCATTAGCCTGACCCTGCTGCTGCTCACCGGTCTTGCCGCGACCGCGGGCATTCTGTTCTCCTGGAACATCGAGCACCGGGTGCAGGAGTTTTTCGCTTTCTTCCTCGTCCTCATCGGCGGCGTCTACGGCGTCTTCCTCAGCTTCGATCTGTTTCTGCTGTTTGTGTTCTACGAAATCGCCATCATCCCGAAATATTTCCTGATTGCGATCTGGGGATCGGCTGCAAAAGATGCGGCTCCCGGCTCTCATCCGGGTTCGCTGCGCGAATACGCGGCCATGAAGCTGGCCCTCTATTCCTTCGCTGGGTCGGCGCTGGTGCTGGCCGGCATGGTTGCAGCCTGGTCCGTTTCCGGGGGGCACTCGCTCAGCTTCGAAGTGCTGGCGCTGTACCCGTTCCCGACTCACTTCCAGTTCTGGGCGTTCCCTCTGGTGTTTGTTGGATTCGCCGTCCTCGCAGGCATGTGGCCTTTCCATACCTGGGCGCCTACTGGCCACGCTGCGGCACCTACGGCCGCCTCCATGCTGCTGGCGGGCGTAGTGATGAAACTGGGTGCGTACGGCTGCCTGCGCGTCGCGATGATGCTATTCCCGCGCGGCCTCGATCCGTGGGGATTTCACGTTCTCGGCCTCGGCTCGTGGCGCGAGGTGTTTGCGCTGCTGGCGCTCATCGGCATTCTTTACGGCGCAGGCGTGGCTCTCGTCCAGCGGGATTTGAAATACGTCATTGGCTACTCCAGCGTCAGCCACATGGGATTCGTATTGCTCGGCCTGATGACGCTCACGCAAATCGGCCTCGACGGCGCGGTCTTCCAGATGTTCTCCCACGGCGTCATTGCCGGACTGCTGTTCGCCGTCGCCGGGCGCATGGTTTACGATCGCACCCACACACGCGACCTGGGCGAACTGGGGCCGATGCGCCTGGCGCACGCAATTCCCTTCGCGGCGGTCACGTTCCTGCTGGCGGCGATGGCCTCCATTGGCCTGCCGGGATTCAGCGGATTCATCGCGGAATTTCAGGTGCTGGTCGGCACATGGCGCACATTGCCGTGGATGGTCTTCATCGCCGGCGTTGGCATCCTGATCGGCATCGCCTTTACCTGGCGCGCACTCACGAAGACGTTCTTTGGTGAAGCGACCGCGGGCGCGCACGAGCATCCGCTGCCGTCCATCACGCTGCCTGAGAAATTCGGAGCCGTGCTGTTACTGGCCGCCACGCTGGCAGTCGGTCTCTATCCGCGCATTCTCACGGACCTGATTCTGCCCAGCCTCCAGTCGCCGCTCTTCGATGGCCTGAGAAATGGAGCGTGGCGATGAACGTCGTGAGCTATTCCGACCTGCTGCGTTTCACCCTGCCGGAGATCGTCGTTACCCTCGCCGGATTGCTGTTGCTGACCCTCGATATCAGCGTCCTGCGCAAATCTTCAATCGCGGCGCGCTTTCGGTCGGCGGCACTGATCGCGTGCGCCGGATGCGGGCTGGCGATTTACCTGCTCCTCCACGGGGCGCAGTATGCCAGTCTGCCGGACAGCATGTTCGTCCTGACGCCTCTCACCGTGGTGGTGCAGGTTGCTCTGGTGGCGCTGGCGATTTTGACGGTCCTGCTTTCGACGTCCACGCGCATTACCGGCCACATCGGCGAATATGTTGCGCTGCTGCTCTTCGCCACGATCGCCATGATGTTCCTGGTGGCCACGCAGAACCTGCTGCTGATCTTCGTCGCGCTCGAATTTCTGTCGCTCTCGCTCTATATCCTCACCGGATTCGACAAACGCAGCCGCCAATCGGCGGAAGCGGCGCTTAAATACTTTCTTTTCGGCGGAATGTCTGCAGGATTCCTGTTGTTCGGGATGAGCCTGCTCTACGGGCTCTCCGGCTCGATTGAATTGTCGCAGATTGCTCTCGCGCTCAGCGGCCCGCACCTCGATTCCCTGCTGCTCGTGGCCATTGTGATGGTCGCCATCGGCTTCGGATTCAAAGTGGCTGCTGCGCCGTTCCATTTGTGGGCTCCGGATGCCTACCAGGGCGCGCCGACCGTCAGCGCCGGGTTCATCGCGTCCAGTTCCAAGGTTGCCAGCTTCTTTATCTTCGCTCAGGTCGCCACCGTCGCTCTGGTTCACGCAACCGGCAACGGAGCGCTCCACGCCTATGCTCCAGGATGGGTGCCGGTGCTGGCGATTCTCGCCGCGCTGTCGATGATCCTCGGCAATACCGCGGCCATCGTGCAAACCAGCCTGCGCCGCCTGCTGGCGTATTCGGCCATCGGCCATGCAGGCTACATGCTGCTCGGCGTGATTGCGCATACGACGCAGAGCCTGAGCGCGCTGGTTTTCTACGTTATTACTTACGCGCTGGCTTCATTGGGAGCTTTTGGCGTGCTCGGCGCGATTGAAGCCGAAGGCATCGACCGGATCGAAGATTTACGCGGACTCAGCCGCCGCGCTCCGGGACTCGCGTTCTGCCTGCTGATTTTCCTGCTCTCTCTCGCAGGCATTCCACCGCTGGCCGGCTTCTTCGGCAAGTTCTATATTTTCTCGGCTGCACTCAGTGCGGAGCCGCACCTCGGTCTGCTGTGGCTCGTCCTGGTGGCTGTGGCCATGAGCGCTGTGTCGCTCTACTACTACCTGCGCGTGCTCAAGCAGGCGTATGTTGCCGAAGATTCAGCGACGGCAGCAATCCGCGTTGCGCCGCTCACCCGCATCACGCTGTGGGTGCTGGCCGCGCTGGTAGTTCTGCTGGGATGTGCTCCGGGGCTGCTGCTGGAGTGGATCGGCCGCGTCTGAAGACGGATCTGGATGGGTCCTGACCATACATTGACAATACCCATAGGGAACGACGGCCCGACGCAACTCGTCTCTACATGATGAACACGAGTACGATGCCGAATAAAGCGATGCCACCCCAGAGCTTTGCCAGGAAGATGACAGCATCCCGATCCATCTCTCCACCCGAGGCCCTACCCCATCCCAAAGAGAGAAGGAAACCGACCACACCCAGGCACGCATCAAGAACGAGGGCGGGCCATTCTTAGCTGATGCTAATCGACATTTATTCTCATCCTCTATGGGTGATTAGTGCAGTAGCCTAACGCTCCACAAAATACATTTCCAAATCAGTCCGCCACGGTGGGCTTGTGCGCATACATGGCTGCGTCAGCCACCCGCTTCAGTTCTTCTTTGGTCAGGCCGTCTTCAGGATAGATAGCGATACCGATGCTGGCCGAGCCCTGCACCACATGCCCCTCAATCAGGAACGGTCTCTCGAAACTGCGCAACAGGCGCTGGCCGATCTCTTCCACTTCCGCCCGGCTGCGCGCCGTGGGAATCAGTGCGATAAACTCATCGCCCCCTACGCGCGCCAGCGTATCCATGCCGCGCAATTTATCTGCGAAACGTTGCGCTACCTGCTGCAGGTAGAGGTCGCCGACTCGGTGCCCGTAGAGGTCGTTGACCCGTTTGAACTGATCCAGATCGATGTACACCAGCGCGAAACGGGTGCTGTTGCGGCTGGCGAGAGAGATTACTTCGTCGAGGCGGTTCTCCAGCAGGAAGCGATTCGCGGCATTGGTCAGCTGGTCGTACTGCGAACGATGCACCAGGGTTTCGTAGAGACGCCGATTGTCGATGGCGAGCGCCGCGAGGCTGCCGCCCATCTCCATCACCTCACCCGCGCGGCTACTGTAAACATCCGCCCCTGCAAGAACCAGCGAGCCGAGGCGTTCGCCGACGCTCGAATAAATATCGCGGCGGACCAGTAAGGCCGCGCCGTCATCCGGCACCGCGTCGCCCACCCGCGTCCCATTCGGCAATTCGCACCAGCAGGCTCGATCGCCCAGCTGCTGGCTGATCAGGCGCACGATCATCTGCAGAACTTCTTCCAGGTTCTGTTTGCTGTTGATGGCCTCCAGCACGCGCCCGCGCTCTTTTTCCATCTGCGCAATGCGGCGTTCGCGCGCGGCTTCGCTTTCCATGGTGACGCGGATTTGTTCGGACTGGATGCGTACCTGTTTTTGCAGGAGCATCGCCCAAACCAGCGCGGTAAGCATGAGCGCGACCAGCGCGCCGCTCAGATACAGCAGATGCCGCACCGTCCACCAGGAGGGATCCGCGAGCACCATTACGTCTTCGGGGGTGCGCATCTCAACATCGAACCAGCGCTCGGTGTTCCAGGGGCCGCCGGCATGCGCAAAACAAACCCCGGTGACCCGGATCTTGCTGCCAATGCGGTATTCGGGAAGGGAGAACTGGTCGAAATCCTGGTTCCACACAGTCCGCGGCAAAATGGCCGAGAACACATGCGGGCCGACCTTGATCACCAGCGTGTCCTGGTGCCGTTCGCGCACCTCGTCCGCCAGCGTGCCTTCCATGGAAATCAAATCGTAGGGATTGTGCCCGGCCATAGCGTCGTCCCACTGGATGGCCAGCGGCTGGATGACGCGGGATTCCGGAGTGGGCAGCACGTTTGCCTGGCCGATCGCCTCGGAATACTCCAGGGAGTACTCGTGGGGAACGGGAAAGCCGACAACGTCGACGATCTGACCCACGCGCAACGGGGACTGTTCGTAGGTGTTCACGAGGACCGACTGGCGATCGGGCGTCTCCACTACGAGTTGCAGGCCCGGCTGATAGAGGGTCACGCTGCCGCGCACACGCAGCCGCTGGCTCTCGTCCCGCACCCACGATTGCGACTCCAGGCGCGCAATGTCGGAGGGCGGCAGATTGGCAGGATTGTCGAGGGCCGGCTTGAGCACCTGCATGTGTTTCGCTGCACTCACCCAAAGCTCCGCGCCAATCTGCTGGAACTTGCCATCGAACAGGCCGCCGGCCACACCTGTCATCTTCACTTCCGAATCCAGCAACTTGAGTGGATCAATGCCGGCAACATCCTGCATGTGGACGCGGACAGACCCGCCATCCATCAGGAGATCGATCAGCAGATACGCGTCCTGGGGCAGCTCAGTGGTTTGTGGGGACGCACCGGCGCGCTGGTGAATCGCAGCCTGGGGCGTCTGCCCGGAAGCAAGTTGTAAGGTGGCAGACCGCACCACGCCGGTGACGCTCACGTACCGGCAATCGTTCGAGCGCTTGAGAATATCACGCCAACTGACCAATACGGGGTCCGGAAAGCGAATGCTCCCGTCGAGCTTCATTTCGCTGGCCCGGACGTTGGTGGAAAAGCTGGGCACCGTAACGCCCCGCAGCACAATCGCATCTCCCGGGTGCAGATCAGGAGGACTGACGGGAGGCATCACGTAGATGCCGCCAGTAGCGTCCTGGATAAAAATCTGGCCTTGTGTGGGTTGGTAGTAAGTAATGACCGCGTGCAGTTCCACCGGCTCCCCGGCAGCGTTCGTTGGCAGAGCGCGGATTTGCGCGACACTGGTCAGAACACCGGATGTGGTCCCCGGTGTGGCTTGTGCTCCCTTGGGAGACGCGGACTGAACCGTCGCCGAATGTTGTGGATAGATCGATCCAGCGGCAAGGTAACAAGCAATCGACACTGCCAGCAGGTATGAGCGCAACTCTCAATTACTCCCTGGAATCGCTTTTTAGCTTGCACTCCGAAAGCAAGGAAAGTCACTAGAAATCTAAGATTGTTGTAATCTTTTAGTTACGTTAGTGATTCGTTTCCAGTCACTAAGGCTTTCCATCCCTCCCAAACAACCCGCGCCGCCGCCAAATCCGTCGCTCCCACTCCGAGAGATTTGAACACCGTCCATGGACGGCTGTGGGGCAGTTTCGCCGTTCCAGCCGCCTTCCCCGCGAGGAGTTCGCCTAACTCCGCAGCTATCATCTGACCTGAGCCGATTAAGTCATCCGATTCGCGCAGCGCGGCTTCCCGCGACTCGACAACGATGTACCCCTGCATGGCGGCATCGTCCAGTTCCCGCTTGTCCGGACCAACGGCGCTGACCGCACATACCAGCGCTCCCTCCGCCAGCCATGCTCCCCGCACCAGCGGCTCGCGGACCGTGGACACGCTGATGACAACATCCGCGCCGCGCACCGCCGCCTCGGCACTCTCCATTGCCAGCAGGCCGCACTCGTTCGCAAACTGGCAAGTGTGCTCTGGAGTTCGGCTCCAGACACGAATTTCTTTAAAAGAACTAACCAGCCGCAGCGCGGTAAGGTGCGAACGAGCCTGGACTCCGCTTCCCAGGATCGCCAAGACCTCCGCGCCCGGACGCGCCAGCAGGCGCGTCGCGACCGCAGATACCGCTGCGGTGCGCATCTCGGTAATCAGGCGGCCATCCATTCCCATCAGGGGCTCGCCGGTCTTTGCGGAGAGCAACTGGATCACCGCCTGATGCGTCGGGTGATCGACGTTGCGCTCGTAAACTGCGACGAGCTTCACGCCCATCAGATCGCCGTCGACCGCGGGCATCAGCCCAAACAGGCCGTGGTGCTCGGGTACGGCGACAATGCTGCGCACCGGCTGGCGAATCTTCCCCGCTGACAGGTCGATGAGCGCTCGCTCGACAGCCGGAAGCAGAGCTTCATAGGTCAGTATCCGCCGCACTTTTTCTTCGTTCAGATATTCCACGCTTGCCACGCTCCCTTACATCAGACTCACGGCGTCCACATCCACCACCAAATTCGCCCGCGGAATCCCGACAGTCTCCGCGTGCGCCAGCATTGCACGCAGCGCCATCTGGAGCGCCCTGCGGCTCTCCGCCTTCATCACCAGATGAAAGCGATAGGTACGTTTGATTTTCGCAATCGGCGCGCTCGCCGGACCCAGCACCCGGACCCCTTTGAGCATCGTCTGCTGGCACCAACGGCCCAATGCCGCCGCCCATCCAGCGGCCTCTTCAAAGCGCGGACTTTGCAGTAGCACGTTGGCCAGAGAGGCGTACGGCGGATAGTGCATGGCGCGCCGGAAGCGCAGTTCGCGTTCGGCGAACGACTCAAAGTCATGCTTCGCTGCGCACAGTACCGCATAGTGCTCGGGATGGTACGTCTGCACGATGACCTGGCCGGGCAGCTCGCCCCGGCCGGCTCGCCCGGAGACCTGGGTGAGCAGCTGGAAGACGCGTTCGGCGGCGCGAAAATCCGGCATCCCCAGCGCGTGGTCGCAACCAACCACGCCCACCAGCGTGACGCCGTGAATGTCGTGCCCCTTCGCGATCATCTGCGTGCCCACCAGCAGATTGATCTCGCCGGAGTGCAGACGCAACAGCAGACGTTCCATATCGCCGCGGCCGCGGACTGTATCGCGATCCATGCGACCGATGCGCGCGCCGGGAAAGATTTCCTGCAGGCGCTCCTCGCCCTGCTGCGATCCGGCGCCAAGAAAATAGAGAAATTCGCTTTCGCATTTCGGGCAGAGCCTGGGCACCGTCTTTTTGTAACCGCAGTAGTGACATTCCAGTCGTTGCCCGGCCGCCAGGCCTTCGCCGGACTCCACGGCTTTGTGATAAGTCAGCGCAATGGAGCAGTTCTCGCACTCCAGTTTTTCGCCGCAGGCGCGGCAGATTACGACATACGAATAGCCGCGCCGGTTGAGGAGAATGATCGCCTGCTCGCCGCGCCCCAGCGCCTCTTCCGTCGCCTCTGTCAGAGCGCGTGCGAACAGATTTTCCTTGCCCGTCTCCTCGAACTCGCGCCGCATATCGATCAGGTGCACCGTAGGCAGCGGGCGATCCATTACGCGTTCCCGTATGTCGATGCGGCGATATTTTCCCTGCGCGGTGTTGTGCCAGGTTTCGAGCGACGGCGTGGCTGACCCCAGCACCACAGTGGCGCCGGCGAGCTTGGCCCGCATCACGGCAACGTCGCGCGCGTGATAGCGGGGCATCGATTCCTGCTTGTAACTGCCGTCGTGTTCTTCGTCGACGACGACCAGGCCGAGTTGGTCCACGGGCGCAAAGATCGCTGACCGCGTGCCCACCACAACGCGCGCCTCGCCGCGCCGGATACGGTGCCACTGCTCGCCGCGCTCTTCTGGCGTGAGCGCGGAGTGCAGCAGTGCGACCTCTGTTCCAAACGCGTGATGCAATTGCGCCGCCATGGCCGGGGTCAGGCCAATTTCCGGCACCAGCAGGATGGCCGACTTTCCTGCTTCCAGCGCTCGCCGCATCGCCGCCAGGTAAACCGCAGTCTTCCCCGAGCCGGTCACGCCGTACAGCAAAAATGGGCGAAACTCGCTGCCTGCGACAGCTTCGGTAATGGTGTCCAGCGCACGATCCTGGACGGGGTTTAGCGCATAGTCGGTGTTGGCCAGCACATGCAGACTGGTGAGATGAAAATCCGCGGGGCGTTCCTCGATGCGCACCAGGTCGCGGCGCACCAGCGTAGTCAGCGTGGAGTCCGGAACCTCGAGACGCCGTAGTTCCGCCACCGGTAGCGCGCCCTGTGCTCCGGCCAACTCCGCGAGAATCGCCTGCTGATTCTCGTTGAGTTTGGGCAGGCGCACATCCGGCACCAGCACCGCGTAGCGCACGGTGCGGCGGGCATCGCGAGCCTCGGCCGTGGTTTCGCGGGTGATCCACTTCTTGCGGATCATCCCCGCAACCAGCCGGCCCACTTCAGCCGCCACGCCGCCTGCCCTGCGCAGAGCGGCCAGGGTCAGCGCATCGCCTGACTCCAGCGCATTCAACACGGCGTATTCCTGGTTCTGCTCGTCTGCCGTGAGCCGCGAACGACGAGAGGCCCCCTTTTCGGCTCCAGCCGCCAGCGCCTGTCGCCCCGTCTCGGTAATGCGGTAGAGCACCCGCCGCCGCACTTCGCCGGTGAGCGGCAACATGGACCGCAACACTTCGCCCACGGGAGCCAGATAGTATTGCGCGATCCACTGGCCGAGCTCGAGAAGCTGCGGGGAAAGCACCGGCTCGGAATCCAGCACTGCGAGGAGGGGTTTGGCCTCTACTGGCGGCGGGTCGTCATGGACTTTGACTACCACGCCGGACAGCTTTTCATTACGGAAAGGCACCAGCACGCGTGCTCCGACCACCGGCGCCGCGTCACCGACGGCGTAGGTGAAAACGCGGTCCAGCGGAACGGGCACGGCGACGTCGCAAAAGGCAGGCATGAGTCTTTTCCGGAGCCTAACAGAACCCGAGCCCGCGGGTGCAGACGCCGCAGCCTGTGTAAATTACGATGATCGAGTCCTGAATCCTCAGGGCGATTGCTGAATCACATGGAAAGTCCCGGAGGACCTATGGCATCAGGAACGATTGCATTTATCACCGGCGGAAATAAGGGCATCGGCCTCGAAACCGCTCGCCAGCTCGGCAAGCAGGGCATCAAAGTCGTTATCGGCTCGCGCGATCCGAAGAACGGCCAGGCTGCCGTGGAAAAACTCAAAGCCGACGGCGTCAACGCAGACACGATCCAGTTCGACGTGACCAATTCCGCCGACTACAAGGAAGCCTACGATTATTTCGACAAGCACTACGGGAAGCTCGACATCCTCATCAACAACGCCGGCGTCTCGCTGGACGATTTCATGGGCGGCAACAAAACCAGTTCGACGCCGCAAGATGCGCTCCGCAAGACCTTCGACACGAACTTCTTTGCGGTCGTCGCGATCACGCAGACGCTGCTGCCGCTCATTCGCAAGTCTCCGGCGGGCCGCATCGTCAACCTCTCCAGCATTCTGGGATCGAACACGCTGCACGCCACGCCAGGATCGCCCATCTACGAGGCCAAGGCCTTTGGCTACGACGCCTCCAAAGCTGCGCTGAACTCGTTCACCATCCATCTGGCGCACGAGCTGAAAGACACGAAGATCAAGGTCAACTCCGCGCATCCGGGCTGGGTGAAAACGGATATGGGAACCGACGCGGCGCCCATGGAGATCCCCGACGGGGCGAAGACCAGCGTACGGCTGGCCACGTTGCCGGACAACGGTCCAACCGGCGGCTACTTCCACATGAACGACGCGCTACCCTGGTAATTAGACCGGAGCTTTGGGCTGAGGCTTCAACCCCAGTTCCGACATGGCGATTTGCAGATCGGCCCAAGCTTCTTTCTTCTGGCGCGGATCACGCAACAAATATGCGGGGTGATACGTCACGATGAGTTTCGCCCCGCGCGCCTGGTGAATGCGTCCGCGCAGCGCGCTCAGCGGGCTCTTGCCGCCCAGCATGTAGGTCGCGGCCGTCGCGCCCAGCGCCACAATGACCTCAGGCCGGATCACATCGATTTGCCGGAAGAGAAATGGCACGCAGGTGTTCGCCTCGATCGGCTCGGGCACGCGATTCTGCGGCGGGCGGCATTTGACGATGTTCGCGATGTACACCTGATCGCGCCGGAGGCCCATCGCCGAAATCATGTTGTTCAGCAGCTGACCGGCGCGGCCCACAAATGGCAGCCCCTGGGCATCTTCGTCAGCACCTGGGCCCTCGCCCACAAACATCAGCCGGGCATTCGGATCGCCATCGCCGAAGACGATGTTGTTGCGTGCTTTCGAAAGCTCGCAGCGGTCGCAGGGACCGATGTCTTTGCGAATCGCCTCCAGAGCCGCGGCTTTGTCCTTTGGAGCGACGATTGCGGTGGGCTGTTCAAGGACAGGCATGGGCTGGGCTTTCGGCATCTGGAGCAACTCCCTGGAATCCGCGACAGGCGCGGTGGTTTTCGTGTCGATTTCTGCAACGATTTCTTCTGCGGTTGCGGCGGGAGCTTCGCCTCGTCGGTAGAAGTCGAAGATGCCTAAATCGCGGAAGTATCCGATCCGCGCCCGCACCGCTGCTTCAGTTTCAGGGGAAAGCCTCTGCGCCAACGTCAATCTCCCGGCTTCACCGACAGGTCGGTATCGGCTTCAGCGAGCAGGTGCCGCGGACGCCGCAGCGCCATGATCTCATCCAGCAGGTGATCGGCCAGCTCGCGCTTGGGCATCTCGGCCATCTCGATGGATCGGTCGTGCGTCAGGAAAGTCACCGCGTTCCGGTCCGAATCGAAGCCCACGCCTTCGCGGGAAACATCGTTCAATACAATCGCATCCGCACCCTTGCGCAGCAGTTTGTCGCGCGCGTGGGCCAGAGCATCTTCTGTCTCGGCAGCAAAGCCGATGATCAACATGCCGGAATGCCGCCGCTCCACCACCTCGCGCAGGATGTCCCCGGTCGGCTCCAAATCGAGCGTAAGCGGTCCACTGCGGCGCAGCTTCTGCCCCGCCTGCACTTTCGGGCGGTAATCCGCAACGGCCGCGGATTTGATGACGATGGTTGCCTGATCGACGCGGCTCAACACCGCAGTCCGCATTTCCTCCGTGGTCACCACGGGAACCACTTCGCAATGTGCAGGCGCGCGCAGGGCCGTGGGCGCGGTAACCAGAATCACGCGCGCGCCGCGCCGCTGCGCAGCTTCCGCCATGGCATAGCCCATTTTTCCGCTCGAACGATTGCCAAGGAACCGCACCGGATCCAGCGCCTCGCGCGTTCCTCCAGCGGTCACCAGCACTGTTTCGCCGACCAGATCGTTGCGGTGATGCAGAACGCTGAGCACCGCCTCCACAATCGCTTCCGTTTCCGCGAGCCGCCCGGCGCCGGTCATGCCGCAGGCGAGATAACCGCTCTCAGGAGAAACGATACGGACATTGCGGTTCGCCAGCGTCTCCAGATTTGCCTGGGTTGCGGCATGCTGCCACATGTTCACGTTCATCGCCGGGGCCACAATCACCGGAGCGGTGGTCGCCAAATAGAGAGTGCTCAGAAAATCGTCGGCGATGCCGTTCGCAAATTTTGCCAGAATGTTGGCGGTTGCGGGAGCCACGACCAGCGCGTCGGTGGTCTGCGCCGCATCCATGTGCTCAATCGACGAGGCCGCGTCGCCGCCCGGCTCTTCGGGCGCTTCCCACATGCTGGAAATGACTTTGTGCCCGCTGAGGGCGGCGAAGGTGAGCGGCTGCACAAAATGCTGCGCCGCCTCGGTCATGACGACGTGAACATCCAGCGCATGCTTTTGCAGCGCTCGCACCAGTTCTGCCGCCTTGTACGCGGCAATGCCGCCGGAAACGCCGACTGTGACCTTCATACAGTGATCCTACGCTCCCACGCTCGGGATATGAACTGCGGAAAGGCCTGCGAAACGGACGTTCGGCTCCAGCTACGAGGCAAACTTCGGAATATCAGGAGCTTCGACTTCAGGCTTCAGTATCGGAGCGTCCTCGGGCTTCACGTACGCGATTTTCCCTGCTGCAATTTCAGCCTGCGCCACCTTGCAGGCTTTCCGGGAAGCGGTCGAAACCAGCGGCTCGGCTCCGTTTTGTAATTGGCGGGCACGCCGCGCGGCTACCAGAACATAGCGAAAATTGCTGTCGTACTCGCGTTCGATCGTCATCGCTGTTCCTCCAAAAAAACTTCAGGGTCTCGTTATTCCTCCGGCACGCCAAAAGCACGCAGCACCGGCCGGATTTTCGCCTGAGAGTTTGCCTGAAGGCAACTCTCCGCGATTCGTGTCACCCGCTCGGCTTCCGCGGCGCGCTCGGGTGGAATGCCATCTCGCCGGAACCGTTCCGCGGAAACGATCGCTTCCATCTCTTCCACGGCGCGTTCCAGAATATCGTTGACGAGAATATAACCATATTGTCCGTAATTCTCAATCTCCTGTTTCGCCTTCGCCAAACGCTTGCGGATGAGCTCTTCCTTCACGGCTCCTTCCGCCCGGCTCCGATTGACCAACCGGTACTCCAGCACTTCAGGCGACGGCGGCATGAGGAAGATGGACACCGCATCCGGCATCTTCGCGCGCACCTGCGCGGCGCCCTGCACATCGATATCCAGCAAGAGATCCCGGCCGGCCTCGAAGGCTTCCCGCAACGTGCTGCGCGCCGTGCCGTAGTAATTGCCAAACACCTCGGCGTACTCCAGGAACTCGCCGTTCCGGATCATCTCTTCGAAGTGGTCCCGCGTGGTGAAGTGGTATTCGCGGGAGTCCTGCTCCGATCCGCGCGGGCCGCGCGTGGTCCAGGAAACGGAAAACTGCAGCCCCGTGACCTGGGAGCGCAGCTGATTCACAATCGTGGATTTACCGGAGCCCGACGGCGCCGAAATAATGAACAGGATCCCAGCCAATCGTCTTTCCTTTTGTCTCTAAACTTGCCGTTCTCACTAAAGCCCGCCTTGCCCGGGGTCTTCTACACCCTACCCCCTACACCCTAAACCCTGTTTCATTCCAGATTCTGCACCTGTTCCCGCGCCTTCTCAATCTCCGATTTCATGCCCAACCCCGCTTCGGTAATGCGGGTTCCATTGCCCGCTACGCCGCTGGTTTTCGAAAGCAGAGTATTCGCCTCGCGGTTCATTTCCTGCAAGAGAAAATCCAGCTTCTTGCCCACTTCGCCGCCCTGATCCAGCAGGCCGGTGAAGTGGTCGATGTGGGTGCGCAACCGGGTTACCTCTTCTTCCACATCGCTGCGCTCGGCAATCAGCGCCGCTTCCTGGAGAATGCGATCCTGATCGAAGCCGCCGTCGAGCATTGTCTTCATACGCTGGGTCAGGCGCTCGAAATACGCGGCCTGCACCTTCTCCCGCAATTGCGCCGCTTCGTCCACCAAACCACGGAGGCGTTGCATGCCGGCGCGCAAGTCATCGGCCAGCGCCGCACCTTCCTGCGCGCGCATCGTGTTCAGCGCGTCTACGATCGCGTCTACTTCGCGAAGCACCGCTTCTTCCAGCCCCTGCAAATCCTCATCGCTGCTGCGCGCCTCTGCCATCAGGACGCCGGGCAGGCGAAACACCGCGTTCAAATCGGGGGCTGCATCGAGTCGATGCTCGGACGCAGCGGCGCGAAATGCATCGATGTAAGCCGCCACCAGCGCGTGATCGTAGCCCGCTTCGGCTTTCTGGCTGCGCTCCAGGCTGAGCGTCACCTCGACATGGCCGCGCTTGATCTTCTCTTTCAGGATGCGGCGGAGTTGCATCTCAACGCCCTCCGCGCCTGAGGGCAAGCGCATATGCAGATCGAGAAAGCGATGGTTCACGCTCTTCAGGCTGATCGAGAAGCCCAGCGTTTCAGAAACCCGGCCCGCGATACGGGCAAATCCGGTCATCGAAGATACCGGCTGCGTTGCTTCGCTCATTTTTCTATCTTTCCGATCAGGGCGGACTCTGTGCCCGCAGCCAACGATACCCCATCCTCGGCAATATGCGATCCATGGTTCCCGTTCGGCTCACCCATATCCATAAACTGCAGGCGGTAGAGCTTTTGGTAGGTCGGGGACGACTGCAGCAGTTCCTCGTGCGTTCCGATCGCCGTAATTCTTCCCTGTTCCAGCACCACAATGCGATTCGCGCGGCGCACCGTAGACAGCCGATGCGCAATCACGATAGCCGTTCGGCCGGACATGAGATTGCCGAGCGCGATCTGCACCAGCGATTCGCTTTCGGCATCCAGCGCCGAGGTGGCTTCATCCAGAATCAGCACCGGCGCGCCCTTCAGAATCGCTCGCGCAATCGCCAGCCGCTGCCGCTCACCACCCGATAACCGGAAACCCTTTTCGCCGATCACGGTGTCGTAGCCGTCCGGCATCTTCTCGATGAATTCGTGAGCCAGCGCTGCTTTGGCTGCGTCCACGACGCGCGAAAGCGGCACGTCCGGCTGCCCGTAGGCAATGTTGTTGCGCACCGTGTCGTTAAACAGGATTGTTTCCTGCGTTACTTTGCCGATCTGCGCGCGCAGCGAGGCGAGGCTCATGTTCCGCACGTCGATGCCATCCATGGTGATGCGGCCGCCGGTTACATCGAAGAAGCGCGGAATCAGATTCACCAGCGTCGATTTGCCTGCGCCGCTCGGGCCCACCAGCGCGACGATCTCGCCGCGGTTGATGGTCAGGTTGATGTCTTCGAGCACGATGCGCGGGCCTTCCGAATCGCCATCCTGCTGGCTGTACCGGAAGTTCACGCCCTCCAGCGCAATCTTGTCTTTGAAGGTTTTCAGCGCCTGCGGATGCTTCGCCTCCGGAACCTCATCCTGATCGTCCATAAAGTCGAAGATGGCCGTGGACGCGCCCGCTGCCTGCTGGAAATTGTTGTAGTACACGCCGAAGCGGCGGATGGGATCGTACATCTTGAACAACGCGACGATGAACGCGAAAAAGACGCCTTCGGGCATCGCCTTGTGGTTGATCTGGTTGCGTCCGAAGAGCAGGAGCAGCGCGATGGCGACCGCTCCAATAAAATCCATCAGCGGAGACGTCAGCGCCTGAGCGCGCACCGAACGCAGATTGGCGCGGAACAGCTTGCGGGCCGCGGTCCGGAAGCGCAGCAGCTCCCAGAACTCCATGTTGAACGCTTTGACGATCCGATTGCCAGTGATCGTCTCATGCAGGATGTTCTGAATGTCGGCCAGCTTGTCCTGGCCTTTGCGGGTCGTCCGCCGCACATCGCGCCCGATGCGCCGGATCGATCCCGCTACCACCGGAACGAAGATGAGCAGCACCCAGGCCAGCCTGCCACCCAGCGCAATGACGATGATAACCATGCAGATCAACGTGCAGGCCTGCTGCAGGAAATCCGAAAGCACCGAAGAAGTGGCGTACTGCACGCGCTCAATATCGTTAATGAGCGCCGAGAGCAGCGAGCCCGTCGTGTGTTTTTGAAAGAACGAAACCGACCGCCGCAGAATCGAATCGTACAGGTCGTCGCGCATGTCGGTGATCATGCCGAATCCTGCGTAATTGGCGAGATATGTGCCGACGTAATCGCAAATGCCCTTCAGCAGCGTCGACGCGACAAATGCGAAGGCGATGGTCGACCAGTCGTTGTTGTGGATCCAGTGCGGGACCAGCAGCTCCGGCCGCAGATTGATGTGCCATCGTTCGCCCAACTCGCCCAACAGCGGCGTCTGCTTCGCCCGGCTCGCGGCGCCTGGATTCAACACGTTGTCGAAGATGGGCCCGATCAGCAGAACCCGGAACGCATCCATCAATCCCACGCCCGCGGCCAACACCACGGCGGATAAGGCCTGCAGCCAGTAGCGGCGCGCGTAATACAGCAGGCGCCAGAGTCGGATCATAGGCGGACGGACTCCGGCAGATGGATGGAATGCATCCGTCTATTTTATCCCGCCCACCGAACCCGCTACCTCTTCGAAGCGTCGAATCGGCGATGGACGCTCGGTACAATGGTCCCGTATGCCTGCTTCGTCTTCTTTGAGCGCAGAAGAGCGCGCCCGCCGGATTCAGCTCATTATCTTTGACGTGGACGGCGTGCTCACCGACGGCAGCATCTGGCTCTTCCCTGCATCCGCACCCAGTGCCTCGACGGCTGGTCACGCCGCGCAGATGGAGGGCAAAGGCGGCTACGCTTTTTCCTCGGAGACCATGATCGAAGCTAAGGGCTTCAATGCGCATGACGGCACCGGCGTTTCGCTCGCGCGCCTCGGCGGCATGAAGATCGCCATTATCACCAAGCGCATTTCAGAGGCAGTGGCGCTGCGTGCACGCGACCTGCGCCTCGAACACGTCTACATGGGCCAGGCAGTCAAAATGCAGGCTGTGCGGGAAATGATGGAGAAGGAGAACATCGGACTCGACGCCATCGCCTTCGTCGGCGACGACATTATCGACCTGCCGGTGATGCGCGTTTGCGGATTCGCCGTCGCGGTGGCCAACGCGCGCGAGCAGGTGAAGGCCGCCGCGCACTACGTCACGCCGCATCCGGGCGGGCACGGCGCGGGGCGCGATGCGATTGAGTTCATCCTGGCAGCCAAAGGCATTCTCGAAGAGACCATCGAGCGGTATATCGACGAGCGCAACCCGCCAGCCACTGGCGCGGACGTCGGCAAAGGGAGCCTCTGAACGAGATGGAACCCAGCACGATGCCTCCATCGAAAGCGCAGCCTGGGGAACAAGGCCGTTTCGCACCGCGCCTTCTGATCACCCTTTTGATCGCGCTGCTGACCGCGGGGGGATCGTGGTGGCTGATGGCACGCAACGCCATTCAGTGCGACTCACTCGCGCCGCTTACCGTGCTGGCCACGCTGGCCGCGTTTCTGATGTCGGTTTGCTTTCGACAGATGGGCCGCTTCAAGGATCGGCGCAGCCGGTGGTTTCTCTTCGTCTGCCTGCTCATTGCGGCGGCGACGCTCTTCACGGATTTCCGCTATGTCCGTCACTACCGGGACTTCTGCGACGATCTGCGCCAGCAGATGCATCCGATTGCGCTGAGCCAGTAGCCGCTAGTGCGGGATTTCAGCCTGGCGTCCCGGCATCGGTGAGGCTTCGTCCAGAAATCCAGCGACTACCGGCCCTACGCGGCCTGCGCACTGGTTCGGCGCGAGATGACCACATGCGTCGAAAATCTCCATCTCTGACTGCGGCACCTCATGGTGAATCTCTTCACCCAGCGAAATAGGAATGAGGTGGTCTTGTTTCCCCCACACAATCAGCATGGGCATCTTCAGCGCCCCTAGTTGGCCATCGAGCAGGCCGTCGCCGGTCAGCATGGAATCCAGGTTGCGGCGCACCACCCATCCATGCCGCGCGACGAAACGAAACACGTCGCGCTCCACAAATCCCGGCACGTGCGGCGGCGATGGCATCAGTAATGCGGTGAGTGTGCTGAGCTTCTCTGGCGTGTTCGGCTCGAAGAGTGCACGATCCCAGTTCACGGTGAACTTCAGCCCGGCGCTGTCGAAGATCATCAGGCGGCGAATGCGCTGTGGCTCTTCCAGCGCAACGCGCATGGCGATCCATCCACCCATCGACCAGCCGCCGAGATCTGTGCGCGCCAGGTGCTGATCGTTCATGAATGCTTCGACCGCACCGGTCAGTTCCGGAATCGAATACTGCGCATTCGCAGGCCAGTCCGATTGTCCGTAGCCGGGCAAATCGAGCGCGTAGACGCGATGGTGGTCGCGGACCAGGCGGGGCATCAGGTTCGCCCAGTCCTCGGCGCGGCTGCCCAGGCCATGCACCAGCAGGATCGGACTGCCGGCGCCCCCAACGTAGAAGTGCACGCGCACTTTGCCCACGGACCCGTACGGAAGTTCGGTGAACTCGCTATGAATCCCCGCGACGCGCAGCCGGAGCTGCGTTGCAACCCAAAGCACACCGAGCGGCCGAAGCAGAGTCACCAACACCAGCGCGACCGCCAGCGTCAGCGTTCCGAGCAGAACTACCCTCAGCGTGGTCCGCTTACGTTTTTGGGTGGGGATTACGGTCGTCGCCATGGACCATCTCTCTGCTGACTTAGATGTCGGCGGACATACGCCAGGATCTGCGAATCACTTCGATCGTCAGGGGCGTCAGGCCGGCCAGGTCGTCCGGGCCAGCCCAGCGGGCCTCCAGCGCATCGGTCGAACACACCACAGGCCGCGCCAAATCAGCTTCTCCTGTCACGCGGCATAGAAAATCGACCAACACATAGTGGTAGCGAACGCGCCCGTCGACCTCGCGAACAATGCGGTCGAAGGCCTTCACCACGTCCACCACGTCCACAGGCAGCCCAGTTTCTTCGAGCACTTCGCGCCGGATCGCAGCCTCCAGCGTCTCGCCCAACTCCACCGCTCCACCGGGCAGCGACCATTCACCTTTGAGCGGCTCCTGCGCGCGCCGGATCAGCAGCACTGCGGGTTCTCCGTTCGACCGCTCGGCGGTAATCACCGCGCCAACACCTGCGATGGGAGCGTCAGGATATTCACGCCTCATGGTGTACTGACCGATTTATCGCTGCCCTTCACAGCTTGATGGGCTTTCCGTACTCGCCTTCGAAGACCGTCCGCTGCATGCTGAACCGGCCGCCGTTGAATTTATCCGGCCCCTTCAGGTGACCGATGCAAAGCAGCGCGACCACTTCGTAGCTGAAGGGCAGCCGCAGCACATCGCGCACCTTGTCCACTTCGTAGCCTTCCATGGGAGCCGTGTCGTAGCCCATGGTTTCGGCCATCCACATCATGCTGGTCACTGCGATCATCACGTGGCGATTGAGCCAGGCCTCAAGGTTCGGATGATTCCCCAAATATTCGGGAATATTCGCCCGCGCCTGCTCCGCATAGTTCTCGGTCATCCCGTTTTCGCGGCCCATGCGGATCATCTCTTCCATGTCCGTGCGCCAGCCATCCTCATCGCCGCACGCAACGATCACCGCCGACGCTTCTTCGACCTTGGCCTGATTGAAGCTGGCCTGGCGCAGGCGCCGCCGCTGCTCTGGCGTGCGCACCACCACAAACCGCCAGGGCTGCAGGTTGTAGCCACTGGGCGCGTTCAAGCCTGCCTCAAGAATCTTCTTCAGGTCGGCATCCGGAATCGGCATTCCGTCAAAACTCGGCGTCGCCCGACGTTGTTCCACTGCTTCGCTGAAAGACTTTTCCACTCGACTAGCCATGGCAGCAATTTTCCTGACTATTTCCCTTGATTGTGAGTTGGCTGATTTTGTTGTCCCTGGGGAGGGGAGGCAGTCTGAATCTGATCCATCGGCAGTTCCAGCGCAAACGGATGTTGATTGTTCGGCGTATCAGCGTACACCCACAGCCCGTGAAATGCGCTCTGCAGCTCAGGGTGCTGGCTGAGCAGCGCCTGCATGACCGCCGTCACCTGGGCGCGAGCCGCTACCGGATCCTGACTCGGTGTCGCGTCGTAGTTCACCACGAGGTCGAGGTGATCAGAGAGCTCTCCGGTATGCAGATGGGTCACGTTGAAGGTTTGCCCGGCTGCCGTCAGGTGCATCGGATCGCCGCCTGGCAGCCCATCGGGGCGGGATCCTTCCGCTTCGCGTTGCAGCTTCTGCAGATTCGGGCTGGAGAGAAAATCGACGGGGTCCAACAGAAAGAGCGCCGTCTGAAAATAGAAATAGGCGTCCCAATCCTGCTTCTTCGCCGCGTAATCCCGCGCCTGCTTCCAGAACCAAACGCCGTCGTGGCCGCCCATGGTCATGGGGCGCACAAAGAAGCCTGCCAGCTTCCACGTGGCGCTGTTGGCCGGGTCATTCGCCAACACCATCGACAGCGCCTGCGGATTCTTCACGCCAGTGGCATGCACCACAGCCAGCGCGTACTTTCCCGGCGGCAGGTCGGGAATGCTGATCTCTACAGTGAGCGTGGACGAAGGCAGGCCGCAAAAAAATTCCGCCTCCTGCGCGCCTTTCAAATCCGTCGCGTCGAGCAGGTAGAGTTCATTCACTGTCAGGGTCGCGTGCTGGATCGGCGGCTCCACGCCTTCAATCGAATTAGCAATGCCATCGAACTGCGCCGCCACCGAGGTCAGCGTCTGCGCTTTGACCGCAGCCGTGTCGCCGGTCTGCGCATGGCCGGCCAGCGTCATGGACGCCAGTTGCAGCGAACCGCGCTGTTCCGCAGTCATTTGCGATTGCGTGGTGCAGGAAACGCCGAACGCCGGGACCGCGAGGCTGAGAAGCAGAATCGGACCAAAAACGCGCGCGGAGTCGATTCCAAATCGGCGGTACGCCAAGGTCGTTCCTTCCCAAAACAGGTGTGAGCGAAATCGAATCACTGCTAGTCTATTCCACAGGAGCGGCAAAACCGCGCGAGCCTTGGTTTGTTCGCTCGCGCTCTCACACTACGATGCTGTCCAAACCCACCGCACGCTGGATTCCTCTGTTGGCCGTCGCGGCCCTCGCCGCGAGCGCTTCCGCGCAGGTTATGCAGGATCCCGGAACCCTCCCCGGTGGCCGCCAGGTGCAGTTCCCCGGCATGCAACAGCATCCGGTTCATCACACAACAACTTCTCATGCTTTGCCAGACCCGGGTACTCCGGCGGCGACTCCGGCCCCCGCGCCCGCCGCAACGCCGGCGCCAGCCACCGCCCCCCCGGACGCAGTGCTCGCGCCAAGCGCGCCTTCCCTGCTGGATAAGCCCGCGCAACCCGCCAAAGTCACCCTGACCGGCGGCATGCTCGCCGTCAATGCTGACAACTCCAGCCTTACCGAGATCCTGCATCAGCTTGCCACCACCAGCGGCATGTCGATCGACGGTCTCGACAAGGACACGCGCATCTTCGGGACCTACGGCCCAGGAAATCCACGCGATATTCTCTCCCTGCTGTTGGATGGCGCCGGCTACAACGTCATGATGGTCGGATCAACCAATGCCGGCGCGCCTCGCGAGCTGATTCTCACCCAGCGCTCCAAGGCCAGCATCGTGAACCAGCAAGCCTCGGCGGCGCCGCAGGAAGAGGAGCAGGACGAGGCTCCGCTCCCCAACAACAATCCGCCCGCCGGCGAGCCGCCTGCGCAGCCGCGTCAGGTTCCGCCGGTGCAGCAGCAAAATCAGAACGGAACGATCAAGTCCCCGAGTCAGATCCTTCAGGAAATGCAGCAAATGCGCCAGCAGCAGCAGCAACAGCAGCCGCAACCGCAGTAGCTTCCGAGATTGTCTTATCCCTGGGGGCGCGGCCAGCGCGCTTCAATGGTGGTCGAAATGCCACCGCGGGGACGAAAATCGCCCTTCACCACAGCCCATACCGGTTCACAGGCGCGCACCACGTCGTCGAGCACCTGATTCACTACATTTTCCTGGAAAATTCCAAGATTGCGGTAGCAGAACAGGTACTCCTTCCAGGATTTCAGTTCCAGGCAGCGCTCCCGCGGCATATAGCGCAGGGTAATGGTGCCAAAATCGGGCAAGCCGGTCTTGGGGCACACCGAGGTAAATTCGGGATCATCGATGACGATTTCGTAGCCGGCAAATTGGTTGGGCCAGGTCTCGATCGCAGGAAATGCAAAGTCCAACCCGGCCTTCGCGTGTTCGTCGGTATAGCGGGAAACTGGGGACATGGGTCAATTCTAGATGGGTGTCGGGCCTCGTTTCAAAAACCGCAGCGCATCCTGTGCATCTCCACCTTGTGACGAAAGGGTGAACCGCCTGCAAGTTTCACATTTTCAGAAGCCTGGGGCGCACCTTCTGACTCTTATATACTGACAAACGGTCCCATTGAATGACAGCGACTCCGGCAAGGTCCAACACGGCGCGTCTCTGGGTGATCGCCGCTGTGGCGCTCCTTTTGATTTTCTACGGTGTCCACATCCTCACACGCGGCAAGCTGCCTATCCGTGTCGCTGCGGCCACCATCGGGAATCTCACTGCCACGGTTGCCAGCAACGGCAAGGTTGAGCCGCAATCGAACTTCGAAGCTCACGCTCCATATGGTGGCGTGGTGCGCGATCTGTATGTTCATGCAGGGGATAAGGTTTCTTCCGGTAAGTTATTGTTGGCTATGGATGATAGCGAAGCGCGATCTCATGCTGCAACAGCCCTTGCCGCTCTCAAGGGCGCTCAGGCCGCCTACCAGGCAGCCCAGCACGGAGGCACCGCGGAAGAGCGCATTTCCCTGAACGGCGAACTGCAGAAGGCGACCATTGACCGCGATCAGGCGCAACACGACCTGGCTGCGCTCCAAAAGCTAGAGGCTACCGGAGCGGCGTCGCCCAGCGAAGTCGCAGCCGCCCAGGAGCGGCTCGATTCCGACAACAGCTCGATGCAGGTCATCCAGCAGCGCCAGACTTCGCGTTACGACGCAGGCGATCTGGCCCATGCGAAGGCCAACCTTGACGATGCCGAGGCAGCCTACGCCGCGGCGGAGGACGCACTCGGACAGGCTGTGGTGCGCGCTCCTTTTGCTGGAACGGTCTATTCCCTGCCCGTTTCCCGCACCGAATATGTGCAGCAGGGCGATCGCCTGCTTTCCATGGCCGATCTGACAAAGATGCAGGTGCTGGCTTATTTTGACGAGCCGGAAATCGGCAATCTGGCTGTGGGCCAGCCCGCCACCATCGTTTGGGATGCGCGTCCCGACGAGGTCTGGCACGGGCACATTGTGCGTCCGCCGTCGAACATTATCACCTACAACAGCACTCGCAACGTGGGCGAGGCGCTGGTCTCGATTGACGACACCGATGGCGCGTTGCTGCCCGATACTAATGTTCGTGTGACTATCACCGTGTCCAGTGAATCGAATGTATTAACAGTACCGCGCGATGCGTTGCATATCGAACAGGGTGCGACCTACGTCTACCGGGTGGAAGGCAGCACGCTGCGCCGAGTTCCGGTGACGGTTGGGAAGCTGAATCTGGTTCAGGTGCAGATCGTCAGCGGCGTGAAGGCCGGCGACCAGGTGGCAACGACAACCACCAACGGGCAGCCGTTGAGTGATGGCGTGCCGATCACCATCGTTCAGTAGGGGGAGTTTTGCGGAGATCGTTGTTCATCTACGGGGGAGTTTTTGCGCTCGGCGCCGCCCTGGCGTGGGGCACGCCCTCGGTGGCCACCGATCGCATTCGCGACGATCTTGACCGCGGTCGCGCAGACAGCGCGCTCCAGAAGCTCAACGACGCCCTCGCGCAGAATCCCTCTGACGCCGAGGCGCATAACCTTCGCTGCCGGGTTTATTACCAGGAAATGCAGTGGGACCAGGCCATCGGGGACTGCGCGGCCGCCGTCCAGGCCGAGCCCGGCAACAGCAGTTACCATCTCTGGCTTGGCCGCGCTTACGGGCAGAAAGCGGAGCGCGCTTCATTGTTTTCTGCTTACGGGCTCGCCCGCAAACTCAATGCGGAATTTCAGCAGGCGGTGCAGCTCGATCCACGCAACGATGCAGCCATGGCCGATCTTGGCGAGTATGACGTAGAAGCGCCCGCCATCGTCGGTGGCGGGCTCAGCCGTGCCCAGGCTCTGGTACCGCAGCTCCAGGCCGTGAACGCTGTTGCCGCTCTCGGACTGGAGGCGCGCATTGCGGAATCCAGGAAGAACTTCGACGAAGCGGAGACCGATCTCAAGGCTGCCATCGCCCAGTCTTCCAGCCCGGCTGGTCCGTGGATGGACCTGGCTGCCTTCTACCGCCGGCGCGGGCGCATCGACGACATGGTGAACGCAGCGCACACGGGCGCCTCGCTCGATCGGCAACACGGTCCGGCTCTGGTTGATGGCGCTGACAATCTCATCAAAGCACACCGTGAACCGCAGACTGCGGTCGTGTGGCTGCAGCAGTATCTCGACTCAGCCGCGCAATCGGAAGACGCGCCGTCTTTCGCGGTGCGTGCCCAGCTCGCACATCTCCTGGCCGACCAGGGCGACACGGCTGGAGCCCAGGAGCAAATTGCCGCCGCCCACGCTCTCGCTTCCGGGTACCGCCGCGCCGCGCACGGAATCCAGCCTGCTGCAGGCGGATAACAGTAAACTCAAAACGATGCCTATCGCGGAGCGGATTCTACCGGCAATTCGAAAAACATCGGCAGTCCTCCCCGCTCTTTTCCTTGTGCTCCTGCCAACTGCCGGATTAGCGCAGATTTCTCTCTCCACGGCCGTCAACCTTGCCGAGAAATCCAGTCCCGGCGTTCGTGCCGCTGTGGCTAACGTGCAACATGCAGTAGCCGCCGTCGAGGAAACCAGAGACGCGTACATCCCGAGCTTTCAGGTCGGCACCAGTCCAGGCTATGCGTATGGGTTCCCACTTGGTTATCCGGCACTTTTCAGCGCTAGTTCGCAATCCCTGGCTCTGTCGTTCTCGCAGCCCGACTATCTTCGCGCGGCACGCAAAGCGCTCAACGCCGCAAATCTGAATCTGAAAGACGCGCAGCAGCAAGTCGCTCTTGATGTCGCGCTCGACTATGTGGAGCTCGATCACGACCTCGCCGAAATCGCGGCGCTTGACGAAGAAAAGGCGTTCGCCGCCCGCCTCGTATCGATCGAGCAGGATCGGGTCCAGGCCGGCGTCGACCCACGGGTCAGCGAGTTGCAAGTGGAACTCACCGCGGCCCAGGCCGATGAGAAACGCATCCATCTGCAAAATGACGCCGACGAGATGCGTCAGAAGCTCGGCCACCTTACCGGCCTACCTACCGATGGTTTGGTCACGGTGACCAACAGCATTCCCGTGACTCCTTCATTCAGCACAGACGCTGCTCAGAGTGCGCCGGAGAGTAATCCCGGTATTGCTGCCGCTTATGCAAATTCCCAGTCGAAGTTTTACCAGGCCTTTGGCGCATCCCGCGAAAATTATCGACCCACAGTCGTCTTCGGGGCGCAATACAGCCTCTTTTCGAAGATCAATAACTACAACCAGTATTTTAGGAGCTTCCAGTACAACAATGCGGCCATCGGAGTTCAGGTGACCTTTCCGCTTTTCGACGCCTCCAAACGCGCCAAAGCGCGTGAGTCGACGGCGGAGGCTGCCGCGGCTCAGGCCACCGCCGATCAATCCCGCGACACCCTAAGCGAGCAAACCCTGCTGGCGCGCCGCACGATCCTGGAGCTCGGCGCCGACCAGCGCGTGGCCGAAATCCAGTCCGAACTCGCGCAGGAACAACTCAAAACCGTCGACGCCGAGCTGACCAGCGGCCCTGGATCCGCGACCGCCCAACCGGTTTCGCCGATCGCCGCGCAAAAGGCCCACATCGACGAGCGGGAAAAGTACGAAGACTTGCTCGACAGCAAATTCTCGCTCATGAAGGTCGAACTGAATCTTCTACGCATGACAGGCCAGATCGACGACTGGGTCCGCTCCTCCCTGAAACAGGGGTTAGCCGGCCCAGTACCTGCAAGTTAACTCCCTTGGGTTCATAAAGTTCGGCTAACCGCTTTTCCACGAATGATTTCCCCGTTACCACTGGCTTTCCGGTAAACTTGAAAGAGACATTTATGCCCCTGAAAACTCTCCTACTGAACCCTCCATCGTTCGAGAATTTCGACGGTGGCGCCAGCAGCCGCTGGCCCGCGACTCGCGAAATCGAGTCCTACTGGTACCCTGTGTGGCTCGCCTATCCGGCCGGCATGCTCGAGGGATCCCGCCTGCTCGACGCCAACCCGCACCATGTCTCATGGCAGCAGGTCAGCGACATCCTGAAGGACTATGAGTTCCTCGTCCTCTTCACCAGCACCATCGGCTGGTCGGGCGATTTGAAAATGGCCGGGGTTCTGAAAGAGACGCACCCGAACCTCAAGATTTGCTTTGTTGGCCCCCCGGTCACCACCGACCCCGATAAAGCGCTCAATGACTGTCACGCGATCGACTTCGTTTGCCGTCGCGAGTTCGATTTTTCCGTGGTCGAATACGCCAACGGCAAGCCGCTCGACGAGATTCTCGGCGTCAGCTATCTCAAAAACGGCGTGGTCGTGCACAATCCCGACCGTCCGCAGGCCGAGAACCTGGACGCCATGCCCTGGGTCACCGACATTTACAAGCGAGACCTGGACGTCACGAAATACAACGTCCCGTTCCTGCTGCACCCGTACGTCGCGCTCTACTCAACGCGCGGCTGCCCGGCGCAGTGCACGTTCTGCCTGTGGCCGCAGACCCTCAGCGGTCATGCGTGGCGCAAGCGCTCCACCGACGATGTGGCTGCGGAAATGGCGCACGCCAAGCAGATCTTCCCCAATGTGAAGGAATTCTTCTTCGACGACGATACCTTCAATATCCAGAAGGTGCGCACCATCGAACTGTGCGCCAAGCTGAAGCCTCTGGGGCTGACATGGTCGTGCACCTCACGCGTCACCACGGATTACGAGACGCTGAAGGCCATGCGCGAAGCGGGCTGCCGCCTGCTGATCGTGGGCTTCGAATCCGGCGATCCGCAGATCCTCAAGAACATCAAGAAGGGCGCCACCGTCGAGCGCGCGCGCGACTTTGCGCGCGACTGCCACAAGCTCGGCCTCACCGTGCACGGGGACTTCATTCTCGGGCTGCCCGGCGAGACGAAGGAGTCCATTCGCAACACCATCAATTTCGCCAAGACGCTCGACGTTGAAACCATCCAGGTTTCCATTGCACACGCGTTCCCGGGCACCGAGTTCTACGAGTTCGCCCGCGAAAACGGGTTCATCACCAACCAGCGCATGACGGACGATGGCGGTCACCAACTGGCGCACATCGAGTACCCGGCTCTGCCCACCGAGTACGTGCTCGAGATGGTCAATAAGTTTTACGACGAATATTTCTTCCGCCCCAAGGCGGCGTGGCGCGTGGTGAGCAAAGCCATCGCGAATCGCGACCTGAAGCGGCTCTACATCGAGTCGAAGTCGTTCCTGAAGCTCCGCTCGGAACGCAACAAGATCGTCCGCGACAGCAAAGCAGCCAACGCCCAGGCCTAAGCCGCATTTGCAATCGAGAGCCGCCGGGGCAACTTCGGCGGCTTTTGATTTTTTGGTGGAGTCGCCGTGCTTTGCCATGAATCTTATAGATGACCGGCCTTTTTGCTGACAGCCTTATCGCTGACCGTTTCACCACTGGCCGGACTTTAGCTGACCGCTTTTTAGCTTTCCCATGACCCTCCGCCGCTACCTGGTTCTCGCGATCGTCGCCATCACCGCGTCCTGCGGCGATACCTTCCTCTCGCGCGGCATGAAATCGCTGCCTCCGGTTCCGCTCAGCCACCCCGCCGCGCTCATCCACGCCCTGTTCTCTCCGTGGGTTGCCGCCGGCATTGTTTTGCTCATCGGATTCTTCGCGTCCTACCTCACTGCGCTCTCCTTCGCCGACCTCACCTACGTATTGCCGGCCACCTCCGTCGGATACGTCCTCACCACCGCCCTCGCCCGCTGGTGGCTCCACGAACAGGTTTCCCCGTGGCGCTGGCTGGGCGTGCTGTGCATTACGGCTGGCATTGGATTCGTGACCCGCGGCCCCTCCTATACCCATCACCCTCCCGCTGAGCCTCTCCGGCAGGCTGAAGAGGTACGCCCGTGAACGGCGTCGTCGCCACCATCGGAATGATCGCTGCGATTGTGCTCACGGCGACCACGGGAGACATCCTGACGGCCTCTGCGATGCGCCAGATCGGGGATCTCGACGTCATCCGCGCGAAACGCGGCATCGCAGGCGCAGCCGCGGCCGTGGTTACGAACGAACGCTTCGGCCTTGGCGTGATTTGCCTCGCCCTCAGCTTCTTTTCGCTGCTGTTTGCATTGAGTCATCGCGACCTGAGCCTGATCGGCCCCGCCGCCACGTCGCTGACCTTCGTCAGTAATGCCGCAGCCGCCAAAATCTTTTTGCACGAAAACGTCGACCGGCGCCGCTGGACGGCGGCCCTCTTCGTCTGCGCAGGCGTTACTTTGCTGGCATTTTAGGAATTTCAGCGGTAACGTCGTAAGCCCGGCTCATAATCCGCTGAGAAAGCCGTCCCGTAGGCGACCGGCGCGGCAAGGTCGACTTCTCCACCTCGAACTCCTGCCCTTCACTCGCCATATCCGTGTTCGGGTGCAGGGCACGGGCGCGCTCCAGCATTCCATCAAGAAACGTGTCGGTGTGCATGGGGTCGTGATGGAACAGGACCAACTTTCCAACGTTGGAAGCCTTCGCGGCCTCGACGGCGTGGACAAAGCTGCTGTGACCCCAGCCCTCTTTGTTGACATACTCTTCCGGCGTGTACTGCGCGTCCATGATCAGCATGTCGGCGTTGCGGGCGGCGCGAACGATGCCGGCGTCCACGGCGGAATCTCCATACTCGTGATCCGATGCGTGCACCAGAACGCGTCCCTCCATCTGCAGCCGAAACCCCGTACAGCCCTGCGGATGAGTTAAAGGAAACGCGTCCACCCGGTACGGTCCGGCGTAGAAGGGCTTGCCGCACTCAATGTGCCGGAAGTCCGCATGGGATGGAATGGCCGCGAAGGGAACAGGAAAGAAGGGATCCGCCATCTGGACCTGCAACAGCCCGCGCACCCGGTCCGCCGGCCGCGTGGAGTAAAACACAATGTCGACGTCCGGCCGGAACAGCGGAGGAAAATACGGGAGCCCCTGAATGTGATCCCAGTGAAAGTGCGATTGCAGGATGTGCACTCGCTTGATGGGCTTGCGGTTGACCAGATCTTCGCCCATGGACCGCAATCCGCTGCCGCAATCAATAATCACCGCCTCGTCATCGCGCGAGCCAAATTCGAGGCAGGTTGTATTGCCGCCGTAACGGAGGCGGTCGGCATGCGGAGTTGGTAGCGAACCCCGCACACCCCAAAACCTCAGCTTCATTGCGGATGTCACTTTCGATCTAATCTACACGTCTGAGGAAGCAGCGTCTGAGCATAAAGCATTTTGCAGGAGTTTGTAGAGCCATTTTCCCGGCACACTCCCCGAAAGTTGCAGCCGCAGAGCTCGAATTTGTCGCTTCCCGGCTGCGCTCCAGGGGATTATGATGCTGCGATACGCTCCCCACAAGGGATCCCCCAGCAGATGCAGGACAGTTCGCCGCAAGGCGGAGCTGGTAAATAATCTGTCCGGCTGGCGAAAGAGGCACTATGCCGAAGTTTCTGCTTTGCCTTGTTTTGTTGTGTGCAACCGCATCGCCGGCCCACCCCGCCGCGAATGACACCGCTCCCGTTAGCCTGGTCTCCATTGTCCTTGAAAAGCAGTCGGGGGACACGGTGCAGACCGTCGACCCCGGACACGTCTTCGACAGCGGAGACTCCGTGCGTTTTCGTCTCAAGCCCAGTGTCGATGGCTTTCTGTACGTGCTCGATCTGAATACTTCGGGCAGCTACGATGTGCTCTTCCCTCGCGCGGAAACGGGCAACGACAACGGAATTGAGCACGGCCGCGATTATGTGGTTCCGGCCACGGCGGGCTGGTTCCGAATCAGCGGACCCGCCGGGCACGAGACGCTGTACTTCGTGCTCAGTCCGATTGCTCTGACGCTGGGGCAGATTCAGAAGAAGGCCACCAACCTGCCGCCCCAGGGGACGGCGCCATCATCCATGCGTCCGCGCTGCAATGACGGAGTCTTCAAGGCCCGTGGCGAATGTGTTGATGCCGATGCCGGCCCCAAAACCGTTGCTCCGGCTGACCCGCTGCCGCGCGAGCTGAACCTCGAGGCCAACGGCGCGTCGCGTGACCTGAAATTCACCAATACATCATCCGGCAGCACGGTCACCAGCAACGGACCGCTGGCCGCTCCGGTGATCTACGAGTTTCTGCTGGCCCATAACTAAAGCATTGCAACCGAAAATATCTTTTGGGGCTGTCCTTATGAATCGCAGTCACACCATCGGTGGAATCGCTCTCGCGGTGACGTCAGGATTTCTGCTGACCGGATCTCTGCTTCTGGCGCAGAACGCGACCCCTCCGCCCACACCGCCCACGCAGCCGTCGGCAACCCAAACCGACCAGAACCGCGACCTGACCTTCAAGAAGGACAAGACCGCGCCTGTCCAAACCACCGTCCAGATTCCGCGCAGCTACGCACTGGTCATTGGCATTTCGCATTACAAGAACCTGCCGCAGACTGCTCAGCTGGAGTATCCCAACGTCGATGCCGAGTCGGTCTATACCGTCCTGATCAGCACCGAGGGCGGCCAGTTCCCTGCTGAGAATGTCCACAAGCTGATTGACGACAAGGCCACCGACGCCAACATCAAGTATGAGCTTGAGACCTGGCTGCCGTCGGTCACTCATTCCGATGACCGCGTGCTAGTGTATTTCGCGGGCCACGGCTTCGTCTCCAACGGCACCGCCTACATCGCGCCTTACGACATCGACCTCAATAACATTGCCGGGTCTGCCTATCCCATGGAGACGCTGGGCAAGGACATCGGCTCGAAGATCAACGGCAAGTGGAAGGTTCTGATCACCGACTCCTGCCACTCCGGCGCCATTACGCCGGAGGCCGATCGATCTACCGTCAACCGCACGCTGCTGGACCTGGATAAATCACTCTTCTCCATCACTGCCAGCCGCGACCGCGAGCAGAGCTTCGAAAGCGATAAGTGGGGCGGCGGACACGGCATCTTCACCTACTACGTGGTCAAGGGCCTGGAGGGCGAAGCCGACACCAACGGCGACGGCATCGTGAGCGCCGACGAACTGGCCGAATACGTTCACACGAATGTGCGCGAGGCCACCAACGCTGCGCAGAATCCCACATCGGAGCGCGGCAGCTTCGATCCGAACATGGTGCTGGCTTACAATCCGGGGCACGTCACCGCTTCGAATTTGCCTCCGCCTAAGTACGGCACCCTCGTGATTGAGACCAACATGGATGGCGTAGAAGTCTTCGTCGACGGCCAAAGCGCCGGAGTGGTCAACAAAGCGGCGGCTCTGCGGCTCCCCGGCATTTCGCCCGGCAGCCACACCATCAAGGCCGTTCACATGGGCTATGAGCCGGATGGCCCGCGCGAGGAAGAAGTTTATCCCGGCCAGGAAACTACGGTCAGCGTGCGCATTCTCATAGCGCGCAACCGCAACCACGCCGCAGTCGAGCACTTCGATAAAGGCATTGAGTACTACAACAAGGGCTACGAAGAGAATTACCGCAAGGCAGCGTCGGAGTTCGAGCAGGCGATTGCGATCGATCCCACTTACAGCCAGGCCGCGCTTTACGCCGGCCGTGTCTATAACGCTCTCTACGAAGACGAGAAGTCGCTGCAGTTCTTCAAAGAGGCCATCTCTATCGACCCAGATTACATGGAAGCCCGCTCCAGCTACGCCGGCGCGTTGCTCGATTCCGGCGACATGGACGAGGCCATCCGCCAGCTCAACGTGGTCACGCAGCGCGATCCCAGCAGCGGCATGGCCTGGTATCTGCTCTCTCAGGCCTTCGCGCGCAAAGGCGACTACGACGACGGCGTCCACGCCTCGCGCGAAGCCATTCGCCTGACCCCCAACAATGCTGAGGCGCATTTCTGGCTGGCTGAATCGCTGCGGCAGAAAAATGTGTGCACCGAAGCGGTGAGCGAATACAACAACTATCTCAATCTCTCGAACTTCGACAACGGTATGGCCGGCAAGCTCAACTACTACGTCGCCGGGTACCTGTTTGGCATGGGCGTGAAGAAGCGCGCAGCGCAAACCGACATATGGAAAGTGCTTCGCGGACAAGCCAACACCGGATTGTGCGACTGCCAATATTTGCAGAAGAACTACGAAACCGCGATCCAATCCTGCCAGACCGCGCTCACCTATACGCCGACGGACTTGTTTACGAACTACCGTCTCGGCATTCTCTACGCCCAGGAATACAACACGTCAGGCAACGTGGCCCTGCTGGCCAGCGCACGGAAGCATTTTGAGAATGTCATTCTGGAAAATCCGGAAGCCAACGAAGCCGATCGCTCCCGCAAATACGTGCAGAACATTGACTCCGTTCTCGCCAAACAGCCGTAAATTCGCTTACGCCAGCAACTGGACAAAAAACAACGCAATCGCCACAAACAGGCTCAGAATCGCTGCGTGCAGCCGGTCAGACTTCAGTTGGCGAATCGCTGAGACGATGATCGCCTCGTCGCACATGGAGCGCACCAGGTCGGCGTCGTCCGAGCTCAGCACGCTGTTCGTGTATTCATCATGCGATATTCCCAGCGGATACCGCACAGAGCCCCAGACTGCCTTCACCAGGCTTCGGCCCGCCATATGCGACAGAAAGAAGGCCGGAGCCGCGGGACCTTTTGCCGAGAACGTACCCTGCGGGTGAATCGTGGGAAAGATGACCCGCAGGCACATGGCCAGCGTAATCAGCGTCGCCACCGAAAACCCCACGATGGCAGCATGGTGCACCTGCGGTAAGTAGGGGACGCGATGGGAGACCGGGCCAAAGGTTGCGGCCATCATCGCGGTCAGCAACGTGACGCAAAACGCAGCCTTCGTGTCAAGAAACCGGATCGTTTCCTGTGTGTCCTTCACTACGCTGTAAAGGAACGCGAGACGGCTTTCGTGTTCCTTCAGGCGGAGGTGTTCCGCAAATAACGTCGGCAGCGAATCCTGTTGCTCCTTCTCAGGCATGCCACGAAAGTTTACAGGAATTGATCCTGTAAAGTAGAACCCTGCTGGATTCCATCGTTGTGTTTGTGATATCAGGGTTCAACCTCAGTGCACTCGATTTCCCCGATACCGTGATGAACTGGGTTCGCCGACGCAACACGGGACCCCTGTCTGGACCAGGCTGCTGCGCTGGGCTCCTGTGGCTGCTCTTCGCGGCCCATGCCCTCGCCCAACAGACTCCGTCCGCTTCTGACGCACTCCCACAAACCACCCAGGCCGCTCCGCAGCGCCGCGTTCCGCGTCAGATGCCCGCCTCGTCCGCGCTGCAGGGCCGCGTGGTCGACCGCGATGGCCGTCCCGTGCCTGGCCTTAGCGTTTCCGTCGATCCGCAGGGCACCGCCTGCGCCGCCGACACGCCCGTCTGCTCGCGCACCGACGCCGACGGCATCTTCCGCATCATCGGCGCGCTACCCGGGACGTATTCCCTTTCTATTTTTCAGGACAGCAAACCGGTCTTCAGCGGACAGAAAGTGCGCATCGGTTCGTCTGAGGTAGTCACCGTTCAGGTAGAGCTGGGCTTTTCGCTCCCCGCGGGACCCGCTGCGGTCATTCCCCACACGCCTGCGGAAACGAACTCCTCGCTCTATCGCGAGCTCAGTCGCCATTCTCTCAACGATGGAACCGTGCTGCCACCCATGCTGCAGTTGCCCACCGACCAACAGCTCTACGCGGCCATGCCCGACCGGTATAACATCCAGATGCCCGACGGCCGCTATCCCAACATGCCTGCGTACAAGCGCTATTCCGGCGATGCGCGCTCGGAATACGTGATGGGCCATTGGTACGATCCGTTCAATCGCAGTGTGCTCAAGGGCGACTACCCCGTCTTCGGGCAGCAAACTTTCTTCACCTTCAGCGGCAGCAGCATCACCGCGCTCGACGGACGCCGCCTGCCCACGCCCTCCAGTAACTACCCCGCCGGCCCCGGCGAAGAGCCGTTCTTCGGCAAGGGCGGTCAGTTCTTCCTCGCGCAAACCTTCCGCATGAGCTTTCAACTGGCCCACGGCGACAACGCCTTCCGGCCCATCGACTGGCAGATCCGCATCACGCCGGTAGCCAACATCAATTATCTCAAGGTCCGCGAAAATGGCGTCGTCAACGTCAATCCCGCGGCTGGAACCAGCCGCGTCGATGAATGGGTCGGCGTGCAGGAAGCGTTCTTCGAGAAGAAGCTCAAAGACCTCGGACCCAATTATGATTTCGTCTCAGTCCGCGCCGGCATTCAGCAGTTCGCGTCCGATTTTCGCGGCTTTATCTTTGCCGATGAACAGCCCGGCGTCCGCATCTTCGGCAACCTGCGCTCCAATCGCTTCCAGTACAACGCGGCCTTCTTCGACTTGCTCGAGAAAAACACCAACAGCGATCTGAACACCTTCCACCGCCGCTACCGCCAGGTTGGCGTTGCCAATCTCTACATTCAGGACTTTGGATTCAAGGGCTACACCACCGAATTCAGCTACGACTCCAGCTACGACGACGCGACCATCCACTACGACGACAACGGCTTCATCGTGCGTCCGGCAGCCATCGGCACCGTTACGCCGCACAGCATCCGCAGCTACTACATTGGATGGACCGGCGACGGCCACATTGGCCGCATCGACGTCGATCACGCGTTCTATCAGGCACTCGGGCGGGATTCTCTCAATCCGCTCAGCGGCCGCAAGGCCAACATCAACGCCCAGCTTGGAGCCCTCGAGCTATCCCTCGACGAAGACTGGATGCGCTTCCGCGTCTCCGGCCTCTACGCATCCGGCGACGCGCATCCCCACGACGCGAAGGACCGCATCGCGCGCGGCTTTGACTCCATTGTGGACAACGAGGCCTTCGCAGGCGGCGAATTCAGCTTCTTCAACCGCGAGAGCATCCGGCTTACCGGAACTGGCGTCGCCCTCAACTCCCCTGACAGCTTCCTTCCCGACCTCGTCTCTGAAAAAGATGAGGGGCAATCCAACTTCGTCAACCCTGGCCTGGCGCTGGTCAATGCAGGTGCGGATGCCAAGCTGACTACGAATCTAAAGCTCGTCACCAACGTGAACTATCTGCGCTTTATGCGCACCGAGCCGGTCGAATTCCTGCTGTTTCAGAATCCGATCCAGCATGGGATCGGCATCGATTCCAGCATCGGGGTAGTATGGCGTCCTAAGCTCTCCGAGAACATCATCTTCAAAGCCGGCGCAGCCGACCTGGCCCCGGCTAAAGGCCTGCGCGAGATCTATCAGAGCAAAACCCTCATTTCTGCATTCGGAGTGATCACGTACCAGTTCTAACTTCATGCTCACCGGCAGACCCCCAATCCGGAGCCACGTCAGAATCGCCGCGGCACTCTGCCTGCTCGCGCTCGGTGCCAGCCTGTTGCTGCGCCCGTGGCAAGCGGATGTGCGTGTGCATGCGCAGACCGCGCCTCATGAAATTCCCCGCGGAGAATCCCCCGAAGACGCGCAGCATCAAAGCGCCGGATGCGTCACCTGCCACACCGCAACCGACAGCGCCTCGATGCACGCGGAATCGACGGTCATCCTCGGCTGCGCAGACTGCCACGGCGGCGATCCGGCGGTGATGGTCTCCGGCTCGCCCGGTTCCGCGGACTACAAACAGGCCGAGCGCAAAGCGCATGTCCAACCGCTCTTTGCGGAAGACCTGGCGCGAGGCGGCCATCCCATCCGCGCCTACACTCGGTGGCTGCGTGAAAGCCAGGAGTTCATCCGCTTCGTCAATCCCGGCGACCTGCGCGTCGCGCAGCAAACGTGCGGCTCATCCGGCTGCCACACCAGCGAAGTCCTGAATGTGCGCGGCAGCATGATGACCCACGGCGCCATGTTGTGGGAGGCCGCGCTTTACAACAATGGCGCGTTCCCAAATAAAAATGCCCGCTTCGGCGAATCGTACGCGCCCGACGGCACGCCGGAGCGCCTTCGCACCTTCCCGCCGCCCACTCCCGAAGAGACCCGCGACAAAGGCGTGCTGCCTTCTCTCGATCCGCTGGAGCGCTGGGAAATTTCCCAGCCCGGCAACGTGCTGCGCGTTTTTGAGCGTGGCGGCGAGAAGAAGTCCGAACTCGGCATCCCCAGCCCTGACGAAGACTCCGGTGCGCCCGACCTGAAGCTCAGCAGCCGCGGCTTCGGCACGCAGCTGCGCACGGACCCCGTCTTCCTCGGCCTGCAGAAAACGCGCCTGCTTGATCCCCTGCTCTCCTTCCCCGGCACCGACGACGAGCCCGGCGACTATCGTGCCAGCGGCTGCTCCGGCTGCCACGTCATCTACGCCAACGACCGCTCCCCGGAGCACTCCGCCCAATACGCGCAATATGGACACGACGGCACCAGCATCAGCATCGATCCCACGATTCCGAAAAATGAGTCCGGTCATCCGCTGCGCCACGTCTTCACGCGCTCCATTCCGTCGAGCCAGTGTATGGTGTGCCATGTGCACCCCGGCACCAATATGGAGACGTCGTATTTCGGCTACACCTTTTGGGATAACGAAGCCGACGGCGACCCGATGTATCCGAAGCAGCAGAAGAATCCCACGCCGCAGCAGTACCACGACGCGCGCGTGCGCGACCCCGAAGACTCCACGGCGAAGGGGAACTGGAGCGATGTCGAATTCCTGAAAACCATCGGCTCGCCCGAATTCAACAAGCAGATCAAAGACACGCAGTTCGCCGACTTCCACAGCCACGGATGGATCTTCCGCGCCGTTTACAAACGCGACCGCCAGGGCTATCTGCTCGATACCGACGGCCAGCGCATCTCCGACGAAGATCCGCAAAAGCTCGCCAAATCCGTGCACCTCGAAGACATTCATCTGGAAAAGGGCATGCACTGCGTCGACTGCCACTTCATCCAGGACAGCCACGGCAACGGCAAGCTCTACGGCGAAACGCGCAATGCGATTGAGATCGGTTGCGAAGATTGCCACGGCACCGTCGATCACGAGGCCACGCTCATCACCAGCGGCCCCGCATCGCCCGGCGACCTCTCCAGCAGTCTGACGCACTACACCACGCCATGGGGCGAGCAGCGCTTTTACTGGCGCGATGGACGGCTCTACCAGCGCTCCAATGTGGACCAGGGCAAGGAGTGGGAAGTGGTGCAGGTGCTGGACACCATCACCCCCGGCAATCCCCACTACAGCGAAAAATCGCGCCTCGCTAAAACCATTCAGGTCGACGGCACGACGTGGGGCGCTGCGGTCGATCCGCTCAGGCTGGCGCACAGCAACACGAAGATGACGTGCTATGCCTGCCATACTTCGTGGACGACATCCTGCTTCGGCTGCCATCTCTCCATGACCGCCAACCAGCGCATGCCCATGCTCCACAACGAAGGCCTGACGACGCGCAACTGGACCGCGTACGACTTCATGGTGCTGCGCGACGACGTTTACATGCTGGGCATCGACGGCACCGTTACCGGCCACCGCATCGCCCCGGTGCGCTCTGCATGCGCCGTTATCGTCAGTTCGCAGAACGCCAATCGCAACTGGCTCTACCAGCAGCAGCAAACCGTTTCCGCGCCCGGATTCAGCGGCGAGGCCTTCAGCACCTACGTGCCGCACACGGTCCGCGCGAAGGAGACGAAGCAATGCACTGACTGCCATCTCTCACGCGCCGGCGACAACAATGCGTGGATGGCCCAGGTGCTCGTCGAAGGCACCAACTTCCTCAATTTCATGGGGAAATACATCTACGTTGCCGCCGGACGCAGCGGATTTGAAGCTGTCCCCGTCGCCGAGAGCCAGGAGCCGCCGGCCATCCTCGGCAGCGACCTCGACCAGATGGCGTACCCCGCCAACTTCAGCAGATTCGTCGAGCATCATCGCGAAATCCCCACCGCCTACCGCCATGAAGGCGAAGAGGTCCAGGACCTGCAACTGCGCGGCGAATATCTCTACGCAGCGCTCGGTCACGGCGGCTTCCGCATCTACGACGTCGCCAACATCGACGTAAAAGACGTTTCGGAGCGAATGATTACCGCGCCGGTGTCACCGCTCGGGCAGCGCTTCTATTTAAAAACGAAAGATGCTGCCGCCATTGCTTCGCCCTCGACACTCGCTCTCGATCCGCTGCGCACGCCGATTCCTGAGAATGAGGAGCAGAGCATCCATCCCCTCTACGCTTTCCTCTACCTCGCCGACCGAGAAGAAGGCCTG
>DATHQV010000068.1:0-3919 GCA_035482355.1 Acidobacteriaceae bacterium
AGAAGTCGTAGGCAAGGCCGCAGAGGAAGAGGCGGGTGAGATTGCGCTCGCGGAGGTAGCCGGCGAGGCCGGTGGGGGTGGTGTGGTCGTCCTCGAGGAAGGCGGAGTAGCTGTCGATGTCGCGGCGGAAGCCTTTGCGGAGGATGAGTTCGGCCTGGGGGATTTGGAGGCGGGGGTCGAACTGGGCGCCGGTGGTGCCTTGGACGCAGTGGTCGGGCCAGAGGTGCTGGGTGCCGTAGGGAGCCTGGATGGTGTCGAAGGGGAGCTTGCCGGGATGGGAGCTGGCGAAGGAGATGTGGCCGAGGGGGTGCCAGTCCTGGGTGAGGATGACGTGGGGAAAGCGGGCGGCGATGGCGTTGATTCCAGGGAGGATGGCGTCGCCGTCGGGGATGGCGAGGGTGCCTCCGGGAAGGAAGTCGCGTTGCATGTCGATGACCAGAAGCACGTCTGTGGGGGCGAGCCGAAGAGTCATTACCTAATTGTACGGAGGGGTGATGGCTTCGGTGATTCCCCCCTAGGTAGGCTGGGCGGGTGAATCGCACGGGCCGAATAGGACGAGCAGTGGCGCGGCTGGGCCTGTTGGTGGGGCTGATGCTGGCGGCGGCGGCTTTTGGGTGGACGCAGGGGCCCTCCCCGACAGCTCCGAGTGCGGGGCGCGTGAGCGGGGTTATTGAAGACGAGCAGGGAGCGCTGATTCCAGGGGCGCAGGTGATGCTGGTGGCTGAGGGGGTGAGCCATCGGCTGGCGAGTGGAAGCGACGGGCGCTTCTGTTTTGAGGAAGTGCCGGCTGGGACCTTTACGGTGACGGCGAGCGAGCAGGGCATGGTGGACGGTGTCCGCGAGGGCACGCTGGATGCGGCTCAACAGATGGAGCTGGAGCCGATGATGCTGCGCGCGGGCGCGGTGATGTCGGTGACCGCGGTGACGCAGGAGCAGATGGCGGACATCCAGGTGCGGCAAGAGGAGACGCAGAGGATTGGCGGGATTCTGCCGAACTACTACGTTGTGTATGACGGAAATCCGCAGCCGCTGACGAAGAAGCTGAAGTTTGAGCTGGGGTGGAGGTCGGTGGTAGACCCGGCGAATGTGGGCTTTGTGGCGGTAGTCGCAGGCGCGCAGCAGGCGGAGAACGCGTTTCCCGAGTATGGGCAAGGAATGAGGGGATACGGCCGGCGCTTTGGCGCCGGGATGGCCGACGCGACGGTGGGGACGATGCTCACAGGGGTGATGCTGCCGATGGTCTTCCGGCAGGACCCGCGGTACTACTACAAGGGAACGGGAAGCACGGCGAGCCGGACGTGGTATGCGCTGAAGACGACCGTGGTCTGCAAGGGCGATAACGGGCGGTGGCAGCCAGCATATGCGAATGTGCTGGGGAGCTTCGGCTCGGGCGCGGTGAGTGGGTTGTACTATCCGGGCGGCGAACGCGGCGGGATGCTGGCGCTGGAGAATGGGCTGTCGGCGCTGGCGTTCGATGGCTTCGCGAATGTGATGCAGGAGTTTGTGCTGCGCAGGATGACGCCGGCGCGCGGGCGCGAGCAGGTGGGCGACTAGCATTTAGTTAGAGCCCTATCAGAGCAATGGCCAATAAGACGAAGAGACCCAGGGCGCCGAAGATGAGGGCCAGGAGGAAGGCTGTGCGTTCGCGGCGCGGATGATTGAGGCTGTTGCGGCGCGGGTCGAGGGGGTCGTACTGGACGGTGACCTTAGCGCCTTGTTTGAGCGGACGGTTGCTGACGACGTCGGTGAGATAGAGGTCGCCTTCAACGGGGTAGCTGAAGGTGATGGCGTAGCGATAGCGCTCGCGTGAGTTGATCTTCGTGCCGTCGCGGTGACGGCGCCGGCGTTCGCAGAGTTCGACGGTAGCTCGGGTTCGCTTCCATCCTCTTCCGCCTATGCCGATCATGCTGCTCATGCGGGCCCTCGTTACACGCGGACGATCATCACCTCGGTGGCTTTGATGAGTGCGGCGGCGGTCTGGCCTTTGCGGAGCTGCATCTCGCGGGCGGCGTCCGCGGTGATGATGGAGGTGATGCGCTGGTCGCCGATCTCGAGGACGACCTTGGCGAGCAGGCCGGAGATTTTAACCTCGCTGATGCGGCCGACGAGCTGATTGCGTCCGCTGACGGCGCGGAAGCGTTCGCGCGAGGCCTTGGGGTTGCCGGTGGGGCGCGACTTCAGGAGCGGCTTGAGGGAAGACTCGGGGATGCGGTGATGGCCGCCGGGCGTCTTGATGGTGTGGATGGTTCCGGCGAGGATCCACTGCTTGAGCGTGGGATAGCTGACGCCGAGTGCGGCAGCGGCTTCGCGAGGCTTCAGCAGAATGTCTGATGTGGGCATAGGCCGTCTTTGGCGGAAGTATACGCGCGACGGCTAGACGTGCAGGCGGGAGTAGCGGACCCAGAAGTAGGCGACGAAGGCCAGGATGGCGGCGACAGCGAGCAGGTAGTAGACCCAGCGCTCGCCCTTGCGGTCGCACATGGTGTTGGTTTCGGGGTCGGTGGGGTCGTAGCTGATGCAGAACTTTGAGCCGACCTCCCAGTGGCGGTGGCACTCGAATTCGCCGTCGTATCGGCGGCCGGCGACCTCGTAGGTGAAGGAGATGGAGTACTCCTGCTCGTGGTGCCCGCCGCCAGCGGCAAAGTTGCAGGAATGCGGTGTGGAGGACACGACGGTGGCTTCGGCCTGGGGCCAGGTTGCGGTTTTTTCGGCGAGGGTCGTCATGGTGAGCGCTCCGCGCACGACAGTATGACATGATGCCGTGCTATCCTTCGCGAGTTTTCTGAAGTTTGCGAGGAAGAGTGCATGGCGCAGGGAAGCTCGGTGGGTAACGCATTGGAATCACGGCTGGATACGGCATCGGCAAAGTTTGGGCGGAATCGGGAGGCGACGGTTCGGCTGCTGGAAGAGGTGCGGGCGGAAGAGGCTCGGATTCGGGAGGGCGGCGGGGCCAAGGCGGTTGAGGCTCAGCATGCGAAGGGGCGGCTGACGGCGCGGGAACGACTGGCGCTGCTGCTGGATAAGGGCTCGGACTGGACGGAGTTGGGGCTGTGGGCGGCGTTTGGGATGTATGGCGAGTACGGTGGGGCTCCTGGGGCGGGGGCGGTGGCCGGGCTGGGGCGCGTGGGCGGCAAGCTGTGCCTGATCATCGCGAATGATGCGACGGTGAAGGCGGGCGCGTTCTTCCCGATGACGGCGAAAAAGGTGATTCGGGCGCAGACGATTGCGCTGGAGAACAGGATTCCGACGCTGTATCTAGTGGATTCTTCGGGCGTATTTTTGCCGCTGCAGGAGGATGTGTTTCCGGACCAGGACGACTTTGGGCGGGTGTTCCGGAACAACGCGGTGATGAGTTCATTGGGCGTGCCGCAGATTACGGCCATCATGGGCATGTGTGTGGCCGGCGGAGCGTATCTGCCGGTGATGACGGACACGGTGCTGATGACGGAGGGGTCGGGGTTATTTTTAGCCGGGCCGGCTCTGGTGCAGGCAGCGATTGGGCAGCGGACGCCCGCGGAGGAGCTGGGTGGCGCGGCGATGCATGCCGAGGTTTCCGGGACGGTCGACTTCAAGGAGAAGGATGACGAGGCGTGCATTGCGCGGCTGCGGAGTCTGGTGGGGAAGATTGGTGAGCGGGCGGGTGCGCCGTTCAGCCACGTGGAGTTTGATGCGGAGCGGGATAAGCCGCTGTATGCGCAGGAGGATCTGTACGGGCTGATGGATCCCGACCCGGCGAAGGCGGCGACGAATACGTATGACGTGCGCGATGTGATTGCGCGGATCGTTGATCGTTCGGAATTCGACGAGTACAAGGCGGAGTTTGGGCGGACCGTGGTGTGTGGGTATGCGCGGATTGGTGGGCGCGCGGTGGGAATTGTCGCAAACCAGAAGATGCATCAGCAGATGACGGTGGCGATGG
>DATHQV010000069.1:0-23324 GCA_035482355.1 Acidobacteriaceae bacterium
CCCTGAGGGCCGGTGAATCCGACGCCGAGGCCGTCGAAGCTGATGGGCATGGCCGCGGGAGGACGGGTTCCCTCCGTGATCTGCTCGACCGCGGCGCCTTCAGGAGAGATCGCGACGGGCGATGCTGCTGCGGTTGGCTTCTCGGCAGGCCCGCCGGTCGTGGGGTGGGGACGCTCGACGCGCGGGGGAGCCTGATAGCTGGCGGCCATGGAGGAGAGAGACGCAGATGTGTCGGCATGGACCTGCGGATTGACGATGACGTGGCCTGCTTGCCATTCAGATTCGCTGGGAGCCTGCTGGGCGGCCTGCGCGGCGGCAACATGAGGCAAAAAGGGGAGAGCCGCGAGTGTTATGACTCCGCAGACGACGGAGATTTTCTTCCTGAGGAAAATGCAGGGGGCCTGGGAACGCCTGTGCATCGTCATTCGTTTCTCCACCCGCCGCCTGGATTTGGCAGCGGGATGCATTGGTTTTCGCGGGACTATTTCGGAAACGCGGTGCTTTTCACGGATGGCGGATGCTCGAGAGCGTGCTGAACCGCGGCGCGCGTCTCCTTCAACTCTGCGCCAGTGACTTCGAGGCGCGGAGGGCGGACGCGCGCGTTGCCGACGCCGACTTCCTCCTGCACCTGCTTGATGAGCTGGATGAATTTGGGCACGGTGTCCATGCGCAGCAGGGGCAGGAACCAGCGATAGAGGGCGAAAGCCTCGTCGTGTTTGCCGGCGATGGCGGCATCGAAGAGAGCCACGGACTCGGCGGGGAAGGCGTTCACGAGTCCGGCAACCCAGCCGACAGCGCCGGCGGCGATGCCTTCGACGATGGCGTCATCTACGCCGACAAAGATGCGGAGGCGATCGGCGATGAGCGCGCGGATGGCGGTCACGCGGCGTACATCGGTGCTCGACTCCTTCACCGCGGCGAGGTTGCTGTGCTCGGCAGCGAGTTCGGCGATGTGTTCAGGGAGAAAATCCGTTCCGTAGGAGACGGGATTGTTGTAGAGCATGCAGGGGAGCGGCGTCGCGTTGATGACGGCGGAGATGTAGGCCTTCATCTCGCGCCAGTCGCCGCGGTAGACGTAGGGCGGGAGCACCATGAGTCCGGAACAGCCAGCCTGCTCAGCGGTTTTTGCGAGGGCGATGGACTCGTGCGTGGAGAGGGAAGAGATGGCGGCGACGACGGGAGCATGATTGGAAGCGGCGACCGTATTGCGAAGGATGGCTTCCTTCTCGGCAAGGGTGAGGGTGGCGGCTTCGCCGAGCGAGCCCAGCGCGATGATGCCGGTGCAGCCGCTGGCGACCAGCCACTGCACATGGCGAGTCATAAAGGCGTGATCGACGTTCAGATTCTGATCGAAGCAGGTGGTAATTGCGGGCATTACGCCGGACCACTTCATGGAGTCTCCTTGGAATTGAGAGGGGATGAGTTTGCAGACACGAGGCTGGAAACCGAAACGGGGAAGAGCGGAGGGCGAACTGAGCTGACGCGCCAGCCGTAGAGGAATTCCGCGGCGGCGCCGCAGATGCGCCCCTGGCATGGACCCATGCCGCATCGTGTGTGGAGCTTGGCATTGCGCCAGGAGCCGTGTTCGCTGAGCCCGCTGTGGCGAATATCTTCGCAACGGCAGACGATGGTGTCTTCTGCCGGAAGCTGACGAAGTTGCGGATCGAGCGCGCAGGCTTGATCGAGGGCGCGAACGAATCCGAGACGGCGGCGGCGCTGGGTGGCAAGACTGCGCGCGTTTTCGACCTGGCCGGATGCGGCCAGGGCTGCCGTCTGCCCTTCGAGGAGAGACAATTCCACGCCGCCGATGCCGGTAGGCTCGCCCGCGCAGTAGACATTCGGAACTGAAGTCTGCATTAGGTCGTCGGTAGCGACGAATCCATCTTCGATGCGGCAACCGAGTAGCTCGGGCAATTCGGTGTTGGGGACCAGGTGAAAACCGCAGGCCAGATATTCGCTGTCCACAGACCATTGTTTCGCGCCCTGACGCAGGGTGACGGACTGGAGGCGATCGCCGCCGTACGCTGCGACGGGCCAGCAGCCGGTGCGATACGGGAAGCCGGGGATGGCCTGACGGAATTGGACGCCCTGCCAGAGCTTGGCGGGTTCGGTGAGTATGTGCGCAGCAAAACGAGCGAGGCGGGTGAGCGGTGCCTGTTCGCAGATGGCGACGATGATTGCCTGGCGTTCGGCGAGATGCGCGGCGACCGCGAGCAGCAGAGGACCGGTTCCGGCAACCACCACGCGCTTGCCCGCGATAGGCAGGCCGCCGCGCACCATCGCGTCGAGTCCGCCAGCACCCATCACGTTGGGAAGCGTCCAGCCAGGGAATGGCAGGAATCGTTCGCGCGCGCCGGTGGCCAGGATGAGAGAGCCGCAGCCTATTTCTGCATGATCGTTGGCAGAGGATGCAGCGCCAGTGCGTTCCGCACGCACGAGATTTGGTTCCGGGCAATCGAAGATACGCCACCCCTGGAGGCGGACGACGGAAGAAGCGTCGAGACGCGTCTGCCAAACATGGGCGGCGGGGGGCAGATGTGCGGCGCTGCGCCAGATTTGGCCGCCGGGCGCGGGATTGTCATCGACTAAACCAACGTGCCTGCCGGCCTCAGCGGCGATGACGGCTGCAGCGATGCCCGCCGGCCCCGCACCCACCACGAGAATGTCGAAGCTCGATCTCATGGGGTGCGCAAGCCTCCGGAGCGTTGGGAAACTTCATCGGTGGTGACGTGGATGCCGGGGGCGCAGAGAATCTGGCAGCTTCGCTGATGCGGGACGCCGTCGATGGTGACGCGGCACTCAAAACAGATGCCCATGCCGCAGAGTGGAGCGCGCGGCTCGCCCGAAACCGACGTGCGCGTGACGTGGCCAGCGAGCAGAACGGCGGCGGCCACGGTGGTTCCGGGAGCGACGGCAACGGACTGATCGTTGACGGTGAGGGAAATGGAGCGCGCCTGATCAGACATGGAATTCCTCCGGCGCGCTCACAGGGTGCGCCTCTGCGCTGTCGGCGTTTCGTTCCTGAAGAAAGCGAGCGGGGAAATACGGCTCGGCGGGAATGGCTGCCGGTTCGCCGAGCAGGGTGGCGACGAGCAGCTTTGCAGTGGCGAGCGAGGTGGTGATGCCCAGGCCTTCGTGACCGGTGGCGAGGAAGAGCGTTTTGTCATCGGGCCACGGACCGATGAGCGGCAGTTTGTCAGGAGTGGCGGCGCGAAAGCCGGTCCAGACACGAATGGACTGCAGGTCGCCGATGGTGGGCAGATAGCCCTGCGCCCGTGCGACCATCGCCGCCAGCAACGCGTGATTCACGCTCGAGGTTTCCGCGCCATACTCACGCGACGAGCCGATGAGGAGCTGTCCGGTTCTGCGAGGCTGGACGTTGAAGGCGACGGAATCCGTGGCGATGGAATGAGCGCTTTTCAGATAGCCAAGCTCGACGAGTTGATGCCGCACGAATCCAGGATAGCGATCGGTAATGACGAGGTGCCCTCTGCGCTTGCGGATAGGAAGCCCGGGGAGCAAGCGCACCGCATCGACGCCGCTGGCGTTGACGATGTATGCGGCTTGCAGGATGGTTCCGTCTTCGAGTTGAACACGGCCCGCTCCAGCGGAAACGACGCGGTGCGGAGCGAGGAGGCGAGCGCCCATGCGGACGGCGTCGCGCAACAGGTATCCGGCGGCGCAGGGCGGATAGATGACCGCATCGGAGGGGACCAGCAGCGCTCCGAAAAGGGGACGCAGGTGCGGCTCGGCCTCAGCCAGCGCGTGGCTGTCGAGGATTTCGCTGCTTACGCCAACGGACGCGTAGAGCGCCTGCTTGCGCCGGACCTCACCCATTTCCTCTTCGTCGCTCGCAACCCACAACGTGCCGCATGGGTCGAACTCGACGTTGCCGGGCAACTGGAGTGATAGCTCGCGCCACAACTGCTGCGAGTAGCGGGTGAGCGCGAGCTGCATGGGGGAGTCGTCCATGACGACGATGTGGCCCATGCCGGCCGCAGTTGCGCCGCCGCCGATGCCGGCAGCGTCGACGACGGTGGTGGTGAGTCCGCGGGCCGCGCACTCGCGCGCGCAGGCGGTGCCGACAATGCCTGCGCCGATGATGACGATATCGGAGACAGCAGTCATGAAGGAATGCCCGCGCGGAATGGATCGTCGGGATGGAGCAGCAATGTGCTCTCAGCGGTGATGAAGGCGGAGCCAGTGATGCTGGGAATTATTTCGCGAGGCGAACCATTCAGCAAGCGGTAAGAACCTTCAAAAGAAGTTCCGAGAATTCCTTCCTGGCGCCAGGTCTGTCCTGGCGCGAGGTGACCGTCGGCCGCGAGGCACGCGAGTTTCGCGCTGGTGCCCGTTCCGCAGGGCGAGCGGTCGTAGGCTTTGCCGGGGCAGAGAACGAAGTTGCGGCTGTCGACGCCGGGCGCGGGCGCGGCGACGAACAATTCCACGTGGTCGATCTCTTCTCCCTCGGAGCCGGTGATTCCGTTTCGTTGCAAAGCGCCGCGAATGGCCCAGGCATATTCGGTGAGGAGGTCGCGATTTTCGAGGGTCAATGCGCACGGCGCGTGCTCGGCGAGGAAGAACCAGTTGCCGCCCCAGGCTACATCGCCGGTCACGGTGCCGAACCCTGGCACCTCAACAGGGACGGCCGCGCGGTGGCGGAAACTGACTACATTTTGCACGGTGACTCTGCCATCGGGGTGCAGAGTGGCGCGCACCACGCCGACGGGAGTTTCAATGCGATGCTCGCCAGGCTGAATGCGGTCCAGATGCGCGAGCGTGGCGGCCACACCGATGATTCCGTGTCCGCACATGCCGAGATAGCCGATGTTGTTGAAGAAGATGACGGCGGCGATGCAGTCGGGATCGGAGGGCTCAAGGAGCAGCGCGCCAACCAGGACGTCGGATCCGCGAGGCTCGTTGATGACGGTCGAGCGAAAATGATCGTGTTCGGAGGCGAGGCGCTGCAGGCGTTCGGTGAGGGTTCCGTGCCCGAGGTCGGGGCCTCCGGAAATGACCACGCGGGTCGGTTCACCAGCGGTATGAGAATCGATGACGCGAATGGGCATAACGTTTCGCAATATTCTGATTGTCTACAATCCTGGATACATTTGTCGATCTTTTTACCGTGCAAATCAACCGGCTGAAGCTGATGCAGGCCGGGTTAGGGAGTGGTTGAACCTTTCGCGCTGAGGGTTACTTCGGTTGCGCCGGACTGCAGCGGGATCACCCAGGCTCCGCGTTCGCTGCGCAGGGACTGAGAGGGAGCGTACGTTCCCACTCCCGGAAGCTTCGCCGGCTGTTCGATGCGCAGGCGCGCCTCCGGAGTGATGGGGGTTGCCGGATCGAGTATGATGCGCAGCTGACCGGTGCGAGGTTCGAAGACGGCCTGGCGGATTTTGCCTGCGTCGAGCGTGATCCACAGGCCAGCGGGCGCCAGATACAGGCGGCTGCGGAAGGCGTCGAGTGGAATGACGCGGATGGCGCCGCCGTGGTCCTCGAGGTTACCGCCAAAGCTCAGCCAGCCAAGGGCGGCGTCGTGGACCACGTAGGTTGCGGTGTTCGCCGCGTAGCCCCAGAAGCCGGTGCCGTAATCTCCCGAATAGGGATCGAAGGCCAGCATGTCGGGGAATGAGTGGAAGGCGGCGGAGGCGAATCCATCCTGATCGATGTTGCCGAGCTCGCCCATGGTGCCGCCATAGCCGACGCGCAGGAGGTAGAGGTCGTCGGGGTGCTCGCGATAGGCGGCGAGAACGGGAACGGCGTTGATGCCGGAGCCGTAGTGGTGGAGCTGGCGTTCAAGCTGCTGAATTTTGCCGCCGTAGATGAAATCCCAGTAGCGGCGGGCGCTTCCGTTGTAACCCCAGCTGGGGATGGTGGGGTCGTATCCAAGAACCGCGTTGAGGGTGGTCTGGGCTTTGTCGTCGTAGCCGAAGTATTTCGTCCACGCATAGACTTCTTCCTGGCCGGTTGAATCCCACGGCATTTCGCTTCCGAACGGATACTGCTCAGTGTTCCAGTGGTCGGCGCGTTTGCGCATGGCGGCTTCCATGGTGGTCGCCTCGGCGGTCATGGCTTCGCGCTTGAGGTCGGCGAGGATCCAGAGATAGACGTCGCCTTCCATCTGGCCAAACTCCGCGTAATACGGCGCGAAGCGCATCATGGCCATCGATGTTTCGTAGGCGTGATCGAGATACCACTGCGGCGGATGGTTGGTAACCAGGCCGGTGTGATTGCGGGCTAGCCGGTACATAACCCAGTAGGCCGACGCGACATGCGGATAATTGAAGGAGCGGTCGACGGCCTCCGAGGCTTTCTGATTCCAGCTGGTCCAGCTTCGCCAGTCCAGATCGCTGCGGTAGTAGCCTGCGGGGAGCTGATCGGGCTGGTAGTAAAAGAGGCTCTTGCGGACACCGTACTGCTTCGGGCCATCCTTATATTGGAGGCGCCCCCAGAGGACGCTATCGACGAACTGCTCGAGTTTGGCGACTTCCTGGGGATCGGGATCGACGAATTCCTTCATGGCGAGAGCCAGCCATGAGTCCGCGCCGGCTTCGTCGCTGAGGCCGGCGATCCAGACGCGGCTATCCTGGGTGACCTGGCGATTGGCCTGGCGGTCGTAGCTGATGGCCGCGGGGCCGCGATGAAATGGGTCGCTGGGGTCCGTGAACCACTGGCTGGTGGTGAGGAAGTGGCCGAGATCGCCGACGGACTGACTCTCCGGCTTGATGACACGGTACTGGACGGTCTGGACCAGCCCGTCTTTATACAGAATGGTGAGCCGCGCGCGGCCCCAGGTCTTTCCCTGGATTTGATAACCGGTCCAGCCTGCCGAGGGCGGAGGCAGCTTGCGCAGGACCAGCGCACCGGCGGGTTCGACGGTTATGGATTGGACCGGCTGCGGATACTTGAGGAACAGGCGCGCCTCAAGGTCGGTGGGAAGAATGTAGCCGGGCACTCCCACGGCTACGGGCCGGTCATTTTGGGCAAGCGTCGTCTCGATGTTGCGAATGGAATCGGAGAGGAGAAAACGGAGCGCGTACGTGCGGGACTGTCCAGGCGCAAGAGTGAAGGTGGTGCCTTGGTTCCAGGGCTGGGCTTTGCTCCACTCATCCTGCTGGTACGCGCCGCTGTGGACCATCCACTCGTAAAAACCTTCAAAGGTAACGCCGCGCGGAGTTGGGTCGTGGAAGATTTCCGGAGTCGCGCTGCGGCGCTCGCCGAGGATCGGATTCCAAGCCTCGATGGGCGTGTGCCCATCCGGCACGACCAGCAGCGCGGGTCCGTGTCCATTGAGCCGCGTGACCTGGAGGTAGCCGGCGTCTTCGGCGATGGAGGGATCGTAGAAGCTGCAAATGGCGTGGGCCTGCTCGAGGGTACGGTCGGTCATGTCGTTGTCGAAGACCATGGGAATGCCGAGCGAGCCAATCTCTACGGGCTGTTGCGTCCTGTTGGTGAGCGTGAAGCGCAGGACGAGTTTCCCGGCCTCGACCGACCAGGTGCGAACCACTTTGAGAGGAATATCCACGGGGAGGGTGGGCGCAAGGTCCGCAGCTGCGAGGTCGTTGCCGGAGGCGGCGAGGGGCGCGACCGGCTCGCGCGCCAGAGCGGTGGAGAAACTCTGCCAGGGTCCTGAATTGCCGGCGCGCAGGCGCAGATCCAGATCGCCGAGATGGAAATAGCCGTCGTGCGAACGCGCGACCAGTCGGTCGCCGGGAGTGAAGTCGAAACCATCGGCCCCTTTGGGCAGCATCGCCGCCACCGTTTGGGAGGAGCGCACGAGTTTGAGTGTGAACTGAGGCGTATCGAGGGTGATGAGGCCCTGGTCGAGCATGGGGCCGGGGACGGGGGCTGGTTTGGGCGGCGGCTGCTGGCCGTGGGCGGTTGCCGCGCAGGCGCAGAGACACAAAAGCAGGCGCAGAGCCGTACGCCAGCGCGACGCGGGGATCGCCCACCGGGTGGGAAGGGGGATGTTGGCTTCAGGAATTCTGGCGGCCATATTCGGGGATTTTTGCTGTGACAAACTTCTTCCCTTCAATGAATATGAAGTAGGGACGGGTCTCGGCAGCAACGAGCGGGCGCGGAGAATCCCAGCGAACGCAAACGAATGATACTCGATTGTCGACGATTGTGAATACAATAAGGTCGAATGATTGAGCAGTTTCCAGGGCCGTGCAGCGTCCGAAAAGATGGCTCGTCAAATCTCTGAATCCGGGAATGCGATGGCAGTCACAAAGAGAAAAAAAGCATCAGAGGCCAGCGGAGCGAGGCGGCAGCATGGGTCCAGCGTGCTGGTGGCGCTGCATCACATACGGCAGCTAATTGTCGAGGGAAAGCTTTCGCCGGGAACGTGGATTGTGGAAGGCGAACTGGCGAAGCGCCTGCACCTGAGCCGGACGCCGGCGAGGGCCGCGCTGCAATGGCTGCAGCAGGAGGGCTACGTCCGCGTGCACCGGACGGCCAACAAGTCGCGGATGATCGTGAGCTCGCTGACCAAAGAGGATGCGGGCGAATTGTATGCGGTGATTGGGCGGCTGGAGGGGCTGGCGGGCCGGATTACAGCGGGTCTGCCGAAGGCGGAGCGCATGGCGATCGTGGAAAAGCTGAAGGGTATGAATCAGCAACTCGCGCGCATCCGCAAAAACCCGAGCGAGCAGGGCAAGATTTTCGAAATCGATCGCGCATTTCATCGGCTGATGGTGGAATCAGGGGCGGGTCCGCGGCTGAAGGGGTTGCATAAAACGGTGGAGCCGCAGGTCGAGCGCTACTGGCGGCTGTATGCGAGCTCGATTATCGGCAACCTGCAAAGTTCCATCGACGAGCACAACGAGATCATCAGCGCGCTGATTGCCGGGGATGCGGATCGCATCGAAAGGGCGCTCCAGGTGAACTGGGAAAACGGCTGCGTGCGGCTGGGTCACGTCATCGACGTTTTCGGTGAACGGGGAAGCTGGTAGGCGCGGACTTTTTTTCTTAAAGCGCGACGGACAGCGGACGGCCCTGGAAGGTCACGGATTTCAAGGTGTCCGATCCGGCGAGTCCAATTTTCAAAGAAAGCCCCTGAGGCTCGATGATTCGAGAGCCCGCCGCGAGATGTAGATGGAGATGGCGGCTTGCGTCATCCCAGTGCATCTCAACGAGCGTGAACTCACCGTTGCGGAAATTGAAAGTTTCGCCGTCATCCTGATACAGAAGTGAACTGCCATCGGCGCCAGGGTAGACGGTGATGGTAAGGGGCTCGTCGACCGTTTCTCCGGTGTATTGACGGAGTGGTCCGGTGGGGATGCACGCTCCGGCGCGGACGTAGAGGGGAATCGTGGCCAGGTCGACGTCGCGGGTGATTTCTCGGCCGCCCGCCTGGCGTTGGTTGGTCCAATAGTCGTACCAGACGCCGCTTGGGAGATAGAGCGGGCGGGTAGTGGCGCCTTTCTCGACGACCGGCGCAACCAGAAGATCGCGGCCGAATAGATACTGATCGCCGCGCGCGACCGCGGCGGGATCTTCGGGGTCATGCAGCCACATTGCACGGATGACGGGCAGGCCCGTCTTGCATGTTTCGCGCACCGCGGAATAGATATACGGCATGAGCCGGTAGCGCAGCTCGAGATATTTGCGGCACACCGGCTCGATGGCCGGGTTGTGCAGCTCCGCGGGCGCCGGATTGTAGCCCTTCGTTTCCGGGTAGCCGATTTCGCCGGTGTTCCATCCCCACGGCAGATGGAGTTTCCAGTCGCGCCCATGCGACCGAAAAAGCGGGCAGAACGCGGCGAACTGGAACCATCGCGCGAAGAGCTCCCCCGTGTATTCATCGGTGGGAATGAAGCCGCCGATGTCGGTTCCCCAATAGGGCATGCCGCTGAGGCTGGTATTGATGGCGTTGGGGACGTGGGTCTTCAGCGTCTCCCAGCGCGAAAGCACATCGCCCGACCACAGAAACGCCGCGTAGCGCTGCATTCCCGCGTACGCGTTGCGATGCAGCGCGTAGACGCGCTGGTTGGGGCGATAGAGCTGCTGGCCTTCGAAGTACATGCGATTGCGCGCGAGGCGGGAGGGCGCGTCGAGTCCGTCGCCCTGATCGGGCCACCATCCGTCGACGCCGAGCTCGGCGAGCGGTCGATGCGCGGGCCAATAGCAGGCGACCTGGCGATCGGGAGGCCAGTGGTGGTCGGCGGTTCTACCGGTGGGCAGCGGCGCGGCGGTGCAGGGATCGTGAACTGTGCCGGTGAGCCGCTCGCCCTCGAGCACAACGTGCAGCACCACTTTGAAGTGCTCGTCGTGGAGCTGCGTAATGGCCTGCGGCGGATCGGGAAAGGCGCGCGGGTTCCAGGTGAATTCGCCGTTGTCGGTGTTCCAGCCGTTGGGGCAAAAGCCGGTGCCGAGATAAATCATGGCGTCGCACGGTAGCTTCTTTTCGCGAAAGGTGCGTGCCTCGGCGAGGATCGCCTCCGGCGTATCCAGAGTGCGGTGCGATTGCTGATAGCCAAGCGACCAGAGGGGCGGCATTTCCGCGTAGCCGGTGATGGAGGCGAATTCGCGCAGGATGGCGCCAGGCTCATCGGCCATGATGACGAAAACATCCAGCGGCAGAAATGCGCTGCTGGTGAGTGCGCGCAGGCGTCCCTGATTGCCGTTGAGGTCGAAGGCGCCGAGCGGCGCGTGGACAAACAACGCCCATCCTTCGGTTCCAATGAGGAACTGGATGGGGACGCGCGCGCCATGGGTGCCGAGATGATACCCGCCCTGGCCGCTCACCATCCCGTCGGCGTCGCCGCGGCGATCAAATTGCGGGCCGCCCTGGCCGAGGCCGAGCAGCACGCCGTTGCCGGTGTCAAAGCGCAACTCAGAGGATGCGGGATCGAGCGTGAGATGCTGCACGAGCTTTGCGCCGGGGCCTTCGATCAGGAACGAAAGCAGATCGCCTGCAACCGTAACGCGCAACTGACCGCAGCGGACCGTCCGGGAACCCGAGACACCGCGCAGGCGGGCGGCTGGAGATTGCACAGATGTATCAGCGAGAGCGCCGTCGGAGGGCAGCGGGATGGGGTTGCCATCTTTGAGAGGCTGCACGGTGATGCGCACGGTGCGGGGGCTGACGGAGTAGAGGGAAATTTCGGGCTGGTCTGCGAGGGAGGCGGCAGGTAGCATGGCCGCTGCCGGCCGCGCGAGCGCCAGTGTGCCGGTGGTGAGCAAACCTTTGAGGGCAGCGCGGCGCGTCAACGAGTCGTGCATCCGGTCGTAGTTCCTCTGGTGATTCTGACCTTGGTCAGGGCTGCGGACTTGCGCCGCGAGCGGGCGCGATTGTGCTTGCCCGGCTCGCGGATTTTCTCGTCTTAGTCGTCTTAGGTCGTGATCGTGATGTTCTTCAGGTACACGGAGTAGCGCTCGTCCATGATCTGGTTGAGCGGGACCATGGTGTGGGTGGGACCGCGCCCTTTGGTGTGGAAGCGCAGCGGATACTGCGGCGACGCTTCAGCCTGCTCGAACCACACGGTGTCCGGGGCGACCGGGGCAGGGGCAACGGGCTTGCCATCGGGGCCGCGATGCATGCGTCCGCGCAGGTCCACGGTGGGGATGGGATAACCGTCGTCAAAGCCACGCGGTCCGGAGCCGCCATAGATCATGCCGGTGGTCAGGCCATCGGTGCCCAGCAGCGCCGCCAGCACGAGAGGTCCGTACATTGCGGCCTGCACCTGCTTGTCGTCGGGCGTGGTTTCAATGCGCAGCGTCAGGGGCAAGTCGATGGCGACCACGTCGCCGGCCTTCCAGGGATGTTCGAGCCGGAGGTACGTCGACGGTGTGGGCGTGATGCTCTGCGGGTCGCCATTGATGCTGACGTTGACGCCCTGGGTGGCCCAGTAGGGTATGCGAATCTGCAACGCGGTGGGCGACGAGGGCGCAGCGTCTACGGTCAGCGCGATACGCTCTTCGTAGGGAAACTTCGTGGTCTGGCGCAGCTTGAGGCCGCGGTCCTTCCAGTCGAGAGTCGATGGGATGAAAAGGTTCACATAGACGGAATCGTCGTCGTGGAAGTAGATGGAGTCGGTGAGTTTGGAGTATTCCTCGGAGCCGGTTCCCGTGCAGCACCAGAAGGCGTCGAAGGGCGTGCCGAAGGTTTTGTACATCCCCGGCTGCAGCGAGACGTAATACATCAGCATGCCGTTGCGGTCCTGGGTGCCGTAGCGCACGTTGATGAGCAGCCGCTCATAGTAGTCAAAGAATTTCGGGTCGGGATTCTGGCCGTACAGGTGGCGCGACAACTTCATCATGTTGTAGGAGCAGCAGCACTCCTCGGCTGCCGGCCCCAGCTCGGTGGCAATGGCGTTCGGCGCGTGCCACATTTCCCCATTGCTGGTGCCACCGGTGCAATAGGCGTGATGATCGGTGACGATGCGATAGAAGTTCTCGCTGATTTGCCGGTAGCGCGGGTCGGCGGTCAGCTCGTATCCGCGGGCAGCGCCGATGACCTTGGGGATATTCGTATTCGCGTGGTTGCCATCCAGCTTGTCGTCGCCCGCGGCAAGGGGGTCGAAAATTTTGTGGTGCTCGAAGCGATAAGCAAGGTCGCGGTATTTTGCGTTGCCGGTGATGCCGTACAGATTGAAGGCGGATTCCATCATGCCGCCTTGCTCCACCAACAGAACGCGCTGCCAGTCGTCTGGCGCAAAGCTGCGTGAGTAGGTGTCGGCCCAGTCGGCCATGTGCAGTGCCATATCGAGCGCCTGGCGATTGCCGGTGTGCTCGTACATGTCGATGAGGCCGGCCATGATCTTGTGGTACGTGTAGAAGGGCGCCCAGACACGCTCGTGCTTGCGCAAACGGTCGTAGAAGTCGGCAGGGTAGGCGCCGAGATAGCCATCCTTCGCCTGGCATGCGGCGAGCATGGTGACGAGCTCGTTCCCCTTGGCGGCAATGAACTGATCTCCGGTGCTGGCGTGCATCAGCGCGCACGACGAGAGATAGTGGCCGACGTAGTGGCCGCGCAGTTCGCAGTCGGGCGCTTCCCATCCGCCGAGTGGATCAGCATCGGAAGCGATGCCCGCGGTGACGCGGAAATTGTGCGCCAGGCGCTCGTTGGGCAGGGAATAGAGGTAGCTGCGATTCAGCTCCATCGTGTCCTTCCAGAAGCTGGGCAGCAGGCGAACCTCGGGCATGGAGAACGGCTTTGCCTTCCACTGCACCTTCGCGACGGCCGCATTGGTCAGGGTCTGGTTCGCGGTGTCTTCGGCAACAGCGGGCGCGGCGGGCGTTTTCTTATTGCCCTTATCGGCGAGGGCGCTGGCTGCGCCGGGCAGCAGCGCGGTGGCGGAGGCAACGGCGGCACCGCTGAGGAATCCTCTGCGAGTTAGGGTCCGGCTCATGGTTTTCACCTCATCTGAAGGGGCTCGCGCGGCGCGTTCAGCACAGGACCCTTCTGTAATCATAAATACAATTTCGTGTACAAACGACCATCCGACGCCTGGGCTACATTTGTCAACTCATGGTCGCGACGACCTCAAACTTTCTCTGAGAGCTGGTTGCAAAGACAGCAGCATCGCCGTGACGTTCGCCGGGCGCGAGGTTTTTCCCATTGGCCGTCAGGCTAGCCAGAGACTTGCCAGGCGGCAGGCGAAAGCTGACGTGTAGTTCGTGGGGCAGCTCTCCTTGCGCGGGAAATGCAATGTTCGCGACGAGCTGATTCTGGCCGCGCGCGGCGAGTTTGTAATCGACGCGGCCCCATCGAGTGGGCGCCTGCTCCAGGGCGATGGGCTTGCCGGACGCGATCCATGCGCGGGGCAGCGCTCGTCCGAAATAGAGCCGGTCCGCGTCGGGGTCCTCGAAGACCAGCATCCAGCGCACCAGGAGCGGAATGGTTTGCTGCGCGGGGATACAGAACAATGCGCCGTCACCGGTGATGCCGGAAACTTCACCCGCGGTCCAGCTGCCACGCGAGTGGTCATGATAGCGATGCGAGTAGAGGAAGAGGATGTATTCCTCAACGCGGTCGAGGCGCAGCAGGGCCTGTGCGTATCCATAGGAGATGAAGCCGAGAATGTCGCGGCCGGTGGGATGCGGCGGCTCCACGTTGGCGACAACCCCCAGCGTGGTGGCGCCGTAGGCACGCATGCAGTCAATGACCAGATTCGTATGCTCGTCAGAAAGGACGCCGGGCTGCAGCAATTCCGCGTACGCACGATGCGGCCATCCCTGTTCGCTGGGGTGCTCCTTCTGGATTGACTCGCGAAAAGTGAGGGTTGTGCCGGGCAGGGGACCGATGTAAGGGGGATTCTTATCACGTTTGGTATTCGCATCGATGCTCTTTGCGAGTGCCCCCCGCAATTGATCGCTGCGTCGCGACCAGGAGGATGCGAGGGCCTCCGCTCCGCTGAAATTTGCGCTCCGCCAGGTCTTTGCCATATCGCGCCAGCCGCGCACGGCGAAAGCGCTGTTGGAGAAATACGGTTTCCACCAGATTGACGGATCCGCCGTCAGGCACGAATCCGATTCGCACCAGCCGTGGATGAGGCCGTATCCGGGATCGGTGGAGGGAAGCTGCAGCGCCTCGTCGTGGAGTTCGGCGAGCAATGCCGCGGTGGCTTCGATCTTTTCGCGATGCTTTGCGAGCAGTGCGCGGTCGCGCGTGTAGTTGTAGTAGCGAGCGATGAGCGAGAGCGTGAGGCCGAACTGCGCGGTTTCCGGGCCGCGCATGTTGATCATTCCTTTGGCGTCGACGAATCTGGAGAAGTAGTTGTCGAAAATATCGCGGGCGAGGGTGAGGCGTCCGCATTCCATGTTCGCGTTAAACGACATGGTGAAGATGTCCTGGAACCCGTCGTATTCGGGGCCGTAGTAGTCGCGATCGACTGCGCCGTATTTCGGATAGACGCCGCCGGGGCGCACGATCTGCTCCTTCACGAAGGCGTAGGTGGCCATGTTGCTCCAACTGGGGTCGGGAAGCGTGACGGGCGCAACGTCGTGCATCAGGCGGTCCCAATATTCGGCGAAGTCCAGCAGGGCCTGATAAAACTCCTCCGCGCTGGGATCCTGGCGGCGCCGCGTGTACGCGGGATAGCTGTAGCCGTAAACGACCTTGAGAACTTTTCCATCATGAACGTGAGAGGTGCGATGCCAGGTCTGGACGATGAATCGATCTTTGGCGAGGACATCGCCGAAGACGACTGCCTCGTAATACGAACCGTCATCGCCGGGGAAAACTTTGCGCACAGCGGGCATCCAGCCGCCGACGAGGCCCTCATGACGCTTCTGCGCGCGCTCCAGGTTGAGTTCGCGGAAGTACTGCACGGGGTGATAGGTCCGCGTATTGCCCTGCGGATAAACCGGCATAGTGTCGCAGCATTCGCGGGTGCCGACGATAGTGTTCCACGTAGGCCGATAGCCGAACCCGCCGCGGTGCGTGGAGTCGATGGGAGGGGCGGCGCGGCGTACGTCGTCTTCGGAAGGGTCGCCGCTGGCCAGCAGTTTGTCGGCCAGGAGATCGCGGTCGGCGAGGCCGATGTCTTTGAGATCGAGGCCGAGGTGCTGCGGGCCGTCATCGGCAAACGTCGCTTCGGCACTCTTCGGCAGCACGCGCGCGGTTCCCGTTGAAGAGATGAAGGTGACGACTCCATCCCGCGTGCGCAGGTCTTCATAGACCTTCCACCTCGCTGCTTCTCGAGAAAAGGTACACAGCAGAGTGTGGCCTTCGACGGAAATTTCGCTGGCCTTCTGCGCTCCGCCCGGTTCGCCTTCAGGAGTGGGGGAGGGAACAGCTTCCCCGGCAGCAGATGCGAAGCTTCGCAGAGCGACAGCACTCGCCGCTATTCCTTGCAGGAAACGCCTTCTTTGCATCGTTCATCTCGACTTGTTGTTTGCGTTGCGGGGATCCAAATGCCGCAGCGGTGCGGAACATTCGGAGATACCTGGGGAGCCGAAAGTCACCCTCCCGGCCAGGGCAACCTTATACAGTAACGCAGTAAATGTATACAACCGGGGAAGGCGCATGATGGGTTCCAGGGTTCCGGCGGATTGGCAGGGTTGTGATTGGAATCCCTGAAGGTCGTGCTCGCATGCGGGGACGACGGGCGACCCGCTGAAAAGCGAAGGAAACGCCTTTAAACAGGCATCTTTACGGCACGAATGCGCTGCCGGCCTCGGCACAACTTGGCGCGCAACCAAACGGCGGCGGATGGCACTCGCATTCCACCACGCGCATCCCCACCGCCAGTTCCTGCGGAGGTGGATGTTCTGCGTCGTCTCGGGGTTCGCCTTGACAACGAAATACAAGAATGGATACAACTGCTTCCTGTAACTGAGATTCCCGGATTCCCCGACGGAAACGATTTTCCCAGAGGCCAGTAAACGTTTCCGAGCAGTTCCTAACCGTGAATCTCTTCAGAGCATGCTGCACAAAAAAAAGACAAAGGAGTAGTCCTCATGATGCTCGGCAGATTCACCATGCGCATCGCAGGTGCAGTCGTCACCTGCTGCTTCCTCGGCCTGATGGCCGCAACGTTTCAACTGCAGGGGCAGAATCTGTCAACCGGATCCCTCAACGTGACTGTTCGCGATCCCGCCGGCGCGGTGGTGAACGGTGCGAAGCTGGTCCTGAAGGATCTGGAAACCAACGATGTGCATACCGCGGTCAGCGGGGGCGTCGGGACCGTCGTGATTCCTTACCTGAATCCGGCGCGTTACAGCCTGACCGTGACCCGGGATGGGTTCAACAGCAAGGTGTATCCCTCCGTGACCATCCAGACAAATCAGGTGACGGACATGGATGTCGTTTTGGAGGTCGGCTCCGCCACGGAGACTGTGACCGTCTCAGGCAACACCGCTCCGATTCTTGATACGACGCAAAACGCCCTCTCCACCACGGTGGACCTGAAGCAGGTCAATCAACTCCCGGTTTTTGGCCGCGACGCGTTCTCGCTCGCGTTTCTCGTCCCCGGGGCCGTCGGCGTGAATTTCAACAACCTGCCCGGCGGCGCAGTGGATGTAAGCGCCAACGGTTTTTCCACGCAGACCAACCGCTTTAAGAGCAGCGGCTTCTCTGAGGACGGTTCGACCATTAGCAACCGCCTCGAAGACGTGCAGGAGATGACCGTGCAGACCAGCGAACTGGATGCGAGCCATGGCGGCACTTCCACGATGGATATCGGTTTTCTGACCAAGCGCGGGACCAATGACTTTCACGGTATGTTGTTCGAGGATTATCGCAATGATGCGATGAACGCCAACACCTGGTATAACAACGCCACCGGCCTGCCTCGCGGCAAGCTGATCATCGACGATTTTGGCGCGAGCGTCGGCGGTCCAATTCTTAAGAACAAGTTCTTCTTCTTCGTAAGCCTCGCCAATCTGCGTCAGCCGGAAAAGTCCACAGTGAGCACGCCGGTTGGCACGCCGCTTGCGCTCTCCGGCGTTTATTCCTACATTCCCCAGGGGTCCAGTACGGTGGAGACGGACAACGTTCTGCAGGCCGGAGGCAGCGCCGGCTGTTCCACGTGCACTTCAACCGTTAACCCACTGATCGCACAGGATCTCTCCAACATCGAAGCAACCTATAGCGTTCCTGGCGCCACCATCTCCCATCTCGATCTGAACCACAACAACCTCAATTTCCTGAACAAGGGCTATCTCGTCGAAAAATTTCCCACCCTGCGCCTGGATTACAACCTGACGCAGAACTTCCGGCTGACGGGATCGGTGAATGAATCGAACGATTACAGCATTAATCAGGGTGGATATCAGGATCCGCCGTTTCCCGGACCGCTGTATGCCAATCAGGATTACAGCAATGTTACCCGAGGATACCAGGCTGTAACTGGATTCGACTGGAATTTGAAGCCTTCGCTGGTGAATGCTTTCCGCGTCGGTTATTTGTATACCGGCTTCACCTACAACTCGCAGGGAGTGAGTGCCCCCACGGCTGCCATGGCCGAGCAGGGGCAGGTGGAATTTGGCTTCGGTCTCAACAGCGGCGTGAATGCCTTTAACACCCTGAGGGGCGGTTCCCTGTATCCGGTCCTCGCGGTCAAGGACGATTCAACGTGGGAGCATGGGAAACACACAGTCCAGTTTGGGGTCGAGAGCGCTACGGAAATCGACCACTATTACAACAACCAGTTCGTTCCTATTTATTCAGTCAACGGAATCGCATCCGGCGATCCGGTTACCAACTCGCTGGTCAATTCGCTGTCTCCGAACGCCCCCAGCTCGGCGGTTGGCGACGTAGAAGGGCTGTACGCCACATTGAACGGCCGCGTGAACTACTATCAGCTGGGCCAGTTCATCAACACAAAGACCAAGCAGTATCAGCCCGGGATTACTTTCGACCTGCATGAAAGGCTGAATCAGACTGCGCTGTTTGCCGAGGATTCCTGGAGGGTGATGCCGACGCTGACTCTGAATCTCGGCCTGCGCTGGGACTTTACCGGAGCCTCGAAGGACGAAACGGGATTCTATACGCACCCGGACGTTGCCAATCTGTGGGGCCCCACACCGGTGGGAGCGCTCTTCCACCCCGGGGACCTGAGCGGAGTGCAGAGCCCGGTCGAAACTGCGTCCCCGAGCGGGTATGCGGCCACCTATGTGCATCCTGAGCCGAATGTTGGGATCGCGTGGAATCCCCGGGGAATGAATTCCGGAGTGGGTAAATTCCTTGGCGACGGCAAGAGCGTCATCCGCGTCAGCTACACCTTCAAGAACTACACGGAGGGCGCACAGAACTTCTGGAACTTCGGTTCGAATAACGGCGCCAACTACAATACTTACTTTCAGGACTTTCCCGTTCCCCCCAGCGGATCGACTCCGGGCGCTGGGTTCTTTAACGCTGGCTCCTTCATTCTGGGAGGCGCGGTTCCTCCGCCGTATTCCTCCTACCCCGCCCCCTTCAACACCACTGTCCCCGAATCGTATCTGGGTTTCACCGGAACGCCGTTCCTCACCTTTGATCCGCATATCAAACAGCCTTACGTCGAGTCATGGTCGGTGGGGTTGCAGCGCGAACTCTCGACGAACAACGTGCTGGAGGTGCGCTATGTGGGCAACGTCTCCCGGCGCCAGTGGCTGGGTGTGAATTACAACGAAGTGAATATCTTCGAAAACGGATTCCTCACGAACTTCAAAGCGGCACAGGCAAATCTTGCGGCCTCGGGAGGGACCAGCTTCCAGGGTTCGAATCCAACTCCGCTCTTCGATCAGGCCTTTGCGGCGACGGGAGCGTCATCGAACTACAGCAATGGGCAGTTCATTACCTGGCTGGAACAGGGCCAGGCCGGCGCCTTCGCCAACAACCTGGCCGGCAACCCCGGTTATCTCTGTTCCATGATCAACGCAGCCAGTTTCAGCCCGTGCGCGACTGCGGGCGCCACGGGAACCGGCACCTATCCCATCAATGTCTTTCAGGCGAATCCGTATGCGGCCGGAACCGGCATCTTTGAGATGACGAATAACGGCTATTCCAATTACAACGCGCTGCAGGTCGATTTCCGGCAAAGGCTGAATCACGGAATGCAGTTCGATGCCAATTACTCGCTGGCCCATTCGCTGGATAACAACGTGCAGGGCGACATCACTCCCGGCTTCTACGGCGGGAACGGCAACAATACCCCTCTGGGGCCCGAAGGCACCTACGTGGCCTCCAACAGCGCAGGCGCATATTACACCCTGCGGAATATGCGACTGAATTACTTCCCCAGCGCGTTCGACATTCGTCACGTTCTGCACGCCAGCGGAACGTACGACTTGCCGTTCGGGCATAACCGGCCCTTCTTCAGGCAGAATGCGATTGCGAATGACGTCATCGGAGGTTGGACAATCGGCACCATTCTGACCTATGAAAGCGGCACGCCATTCCTGTTCACCGGCGGCACCGAGACCTTCAACCAGAACGACGGCGGTGTCACGCTGACCGGTGTGACGGTGTCCCAGTTACAACACCAGGTGAGCATCCGCAAGGCGGCTCCGGGTTCGCCGTGGGTGAACCTGTTCAATTCGAAGTACTATGCATCGTCTGGCCAGGCCAATAACTCCTTTATCAGCCCGAACTTCAATGCGGGAACCATTGGCACCCTGATGTGGCTGCACGGTCCCAAATGGATCAATACGGATATGGCCCTGACCAAGGTGATTCCGATTCACGAGAGTCTGAACTTCACGCTGCAGGGCGAATTCCTGAACGTCTTCAACCATCCCGCCTGGACAGGCATGGACTCAGGCGTGCAGGACTATACGTTCGGCACCACAAGCTCGACCGCGAATAATCCCAGGAACATCGAAGTGCGCGGGAACTTCCAATTTTGATGTTGACCTACCTGAACAGTCATCGCCCGTAAGGGCGATGACTGCCTTTTTTTGCGTTCAGGAAGAAGACGTGCGAGGGGAGCACCGGGCGCGTCAGGTCGGTTCTGAGTTCGAGCCGCATGCCAGATGAGGAAATAGAAATATGAAGGTACGCCGGCTTACGAGCCCCGAGTGTGCAGTCAGTCGACAGCCGCGAATCTTTCTGAATCGACAACTCCTCCGGATCGACATAGCGCTCGCAGTCGTGATCGCGCTTTGCTCCGTGCCTGGGCGGGCACAATTCGGGGAGGGCCCGGGGCACCCGATTGGGACAGTCACGACGCGAGGCAAACTGATCGTTTTGACTCTGTACGAGGGTGTGCTGGGCAAGGTGAATATGTTCAATCTGTCCCATCACACCTTGCGGTTCACGCCGGAGCAATCTGGGTACCGCGTCGAGAATCTGCCGCTCCAGTGGGATGCGGACTTCGGTTCGGCGCTGGACGGTCCGAATGTGAGCTTGAAGAACTTCGAGTTCCCGTTCTCCGGCAAGAAGTGGAATGCGTTCTCAGTGGGTGTGACTGGGTCGATTGCATTTGGGGAGCCGGCGAGCGGTGCAGAGCGAGCAGGCCGCGGCGGCGCTGGCTTGAGCCGGAGCGGGGGGCTTTCTGTGGAGCGATTTGCCCTGCTCCAGGAAGCTGCCGCGGACCTGGTCAATACCGTTCCGGCGATTAGTGTTTTCTTTAAGCCGCGGATGTCAGGGACTCGCTATCTGAAAGAGCTGGACGATCGCGCGGTGATTACATGGAGCCTCACGGAGCCTGCCGGGAGCATCCAGGACTGGACATGGACTCCGACCGTGAACCGGTTTCAGGCGGTGCTGCACAAGGATGGATCGATCGACCTTTCTTACGACGATGTAGCCGCGCGGGACGCCATTGTCGGGATCTATCCGATGGTGACCGGTGGAGTCGAGAAGGATATCGAGACGATTTCGATCCCGCAGAATTCCGGGATGACTCCTGCGCTGGATATCAGAAAGATCAGGCTCAACGCCGTCGACGACCTTTATTTGAAGGTAAGTCTTGACACTGGCGGAGCACTTCCTCACGGAGACGATCCAGTGATTGCCGGGATTGGCTACCGCGTCTGCCTGAGCAAAAGGGCGCTGCCCAGGGGATGTTCGCCCGACGCGGGCGCAGATGTTGTCTGGACCGTTCAGGGATTTGGGCCGCGCCGTCGAGGCCCGTGGGGCAACAGCCCTCATTACGCTGCATTTGGGGCGGGTCTGCAGCGGCAGGTCAAGATCGACGGAAGCGACTTGTCGATCCAGGGAACTCTACCCGAGGGATACCAGGCAGGTGAGTCGCTGTTCGTCAGCGCCGCGATGCAGGCGCCCGGCAGCCAGACCTGGGTTCAGGTTGCGCCGCACTCGTTCACGCTTGCGGGGGTGAAGAGTCCTGAAGTTCATCTTTCGTCGGTGAAGAGCCAGGACGGCGCTTTCCCGGTCGTGTTTGAAGCGTTCCACTACACGAAGCCACCCAGAGCCGAGGATCTAACCTGCTCCGTGATCAAAACGCTGGGTGATAAGTTTGATTTTCTTGCCTATTATTCCGATTTTCGCATTGACAACCCGGAGGCGGGCACTTCGAGCGATGGCCCTTTAGGCGGCGGACCCAACGGCGGGGCCGTCACCGGGATCGGAGCTGAGCAGGAAAGGCTGGCGGATTATTGCTCGAAAGGGCGTTTCCAGTGGCAATTCATTCAGCCGGTCTATGTTGGGTCCAACCAGATGCAGGAATACCCGCCCGCAGGCCTAACGAGTGCCGACTCGCACGACATCGGGAGTTACACACATCAGTTGGCGGAGCGCACCTCTAACGGGAAGATTCCTCCCTATGACTATGCCATGTCGCAGATCGGCCATGAAATGGGCCATCGCTGGGCCGCATTTGTTTCGGCAAAGGTGAACGGCGAGACCATCGATTTGGGGCCGGTTCACTGGGCGATGGGGCTGCAGGCGCCGGTTCCGTTCCCTTACCAGAGGCCTACTGAAGCTTCGGCCATGGGTGGTGGGGTCTGGCAGGATAACTTCGACGGAACTTATACGCAGCTTGACGATAATTACTATGTGCCGGCTACTGGATATTCCTATCTCGATCTTTATCTGATGGGGATGATCTCGGCGTCAGAGGTACCGGACTTTTTTATTCTCAGGAACCTGACACCTGCCGGGCACGATTCCAATGGACACAGGATTTTCAAGGCGGACCGGACCAAAGTCACGATTCAGGATGTGATTGCCGTTGAAGGGCCTCGGCTGCCGGATGTGGATCATGCGCAGAAGGGCTTCAATACGGGGATGGTTGTTGTTGTAGAACACGGCAAGGCACCAAGCCCGGAACTGGTTGAACGCACGAACGGGATCCGCGAGCGGTGGATCGACTACTGGACCACGGTCACCGGGCATCGTTCCACGATGACGGCAGAGCCTTAGCGAAGCGGTCCCAAATCCAATTGTCGGGCGCGCTTCAACCGTGAAGCGTCACCGATTCAGGGTGGACCGAATCAACGAGCATTCCATGGGTGCCCGCTTGCCGGTGCTCTTTTGACGGACACGGTGACCATTCCCAGATCGCGATCCTTCACTTCGAAATTCACCTGGTGACTCTCGTCCGGGTCGAGGTCGATGTGCTGGAACCTGCGGAGAGCGATGCCCGGCGCGCCGTCGACGGACGGGAATCTTAAGATACAGTTCGACTACTTCATCGCCTTCGATCTTGCCGGTATTAGTTTTGAGGATCCGAATGACGACCCTTTCGGCCTGCTGCAATAGATACGATTCAGCCTTTCGTCTGGTCGAATAAGGGGCCTAAGCCTCAGAAAGAGGAGTGATCGGAAGCTGTTTGACGCCAATCTTCCAACTCGGCCTGGTCATATGCCGGCGGCGAAGCCGGATGCCTGGAGAGCCGGTGCACGGAAGAGCAGATCATCGGGATACTAAGGCAGTATAAGGCCGGGGCGAAGACGGACATCATTTTCAGGCGACGCGGTGCGGCAATAGA
>DATHQV010000070.1:0-3652 GCA_035482355.1 Acidobacteriaceae bacterium
TCCGACGTCTCGGTGATCAAAACGTTTCCCCTGCCACGAGAGGGGATGGGTCTGAACTTCCGCGCGGAGTTTTTCAACCTGGGAAATCACCCGCAGTACGGCTCGCCGATCAACGACATCAACGAGGGACCGTTATTTGGCAAGGTGAACTCAACCGTCAACAATCCTCGCCTGGTGCAACTGGCCCTCAAACTGTCCTTTTAATGCGGAACCAGAGTTGTGGCTTGGGGCCTCTCGATTTCCAGGCAGGATGACTCATCCCGGGTTACCCGCTTCGAGGCAATCAAAACGGCGCTGTGCCGAGGACTTCTTCGAGCTGGATGCTGTCGTCGTTGGCGGAGTGGGTGACGCGGATGCGCGCCTTGATGCGTGCGTCCATGGAGAGGCGCTCGAGGGAACTGGAGGGCAGGCTCCTATAGATATCGACGAGCGGCTGGTAAGGGCCGCCGGGGGTGAGCTTGTAAAAGCTGAGGCTCATGACGCGGCGCGGGCGCATGCCGGGCGGGTAAGCCGGCAGGCGGCTGAGCGGGGTGGCAAGGTTGCGGCACATGGGGACTGTCTTGGTTGTGGTGCGAATGCAGAAGTCCATGGCGCTACACTGCGAGAGGGTCTTGCCGAGGCAGATTTTCTGGAGCGGCTCGGGAATCCAGGCGATGTCGATGCCGCCGGAGCCTTTGTCATTTTCGGGTGCCTGGACGAAGAGGATTGCGTCGACGTCGGTACCCTGCGAGAAAGAGGACTGCGCCTGTGCCGAGCCGGCTGCCTGAGTGACGAGCGGTATGGGCGCGAAACTCGTCGGGAAGCCGGGAAGAAAGACGAGAGCGCAGAGGGCGAGAGCGCGGCGGGCGGGACCGGCGACGGAGCTGGGCCAGATTCCGGTGGGGGTTCGGGCGGGTTGCAGGGTTGCGGTGTGGCGGGCTTGATGGGTCGCTTGCATATAGACTGACGGAATCATTGTGCCATGAAAGGCCGCGATGCGCGGGGCGTGCGGCTGGTATCGCGTCAAGCGGGCGACGGACTCCGCTCCCACGGAATGCAGTTTGTGAAACCCGCCTCGACCGATGCCGGGGTCAGCCGGCTATCCGACGTCTTGATTGTTGTCCAGGTATTCTTCGGGCACGTCGTCTTCGGGAACCTGGCGCGTGCGAACTTCGCTGACGTCGGGATCAGGGGCGTCCTCCACTCCGGAGACGATGCCTGCTTCGAAGGCGTTGCCTTCTTCGGCCAATTCCTCGGCGCTCTCGGAATCTGCGTAGGCCCTGTCGCGAAGCTGCTGAAGGTCTCCCGACTGACCCGCAGCGTCGGATCCTGTTTCGTCTTGTTCTTTTCGCCTGGGGCTGATCATGATCTTGCTCCTTCGATATGTGTGGCGATGGGCTGAGTGTGCCTGTTCTTGTTGGGATGCGGAAAAACGTTGGGAGTTGCAAGTGTAAAGCATGCGGCAGGCAGCAGAATTCCTATCCCACCCAAGCAAAGCTTGGATGGGGCACCCGGCTGAGAGACTGCGCGGGCTGCGTATACTGGCCGGATGAGATGGGCAGGGGGCGACCTGGTAGCGTTGCTGATCGCGGTGAGTTTTGCCGCGGGGCTGAACGTGTATGCCACGGTGGCGACGCTGGGGCTGCTGGGCCACTACGGAGTGCTGGCGCTGCCGCCGTCGCTTAGTTTGATCGAGAACTGGTGGGTGATCGGCGCGAGCGCGGCGCTGTTTGGCGTGGAGTTTTTTGCCGACAAGGTGCCGGCGTTTGACCTGGTGTGGAATGCGCTGCACACGTTTATCCGCGTGCCGGTGGCGGCGCTGCTGGCGTATCAGGCCACGGCGGCGCTCTCGCCGGAGAAGCAGCTTGTGGCCACGCTGGCCGGCGGGATGATTGCGCTGATTGCGCATGGCGGCAAGACGGCGGCGCGGGCCGCGGTGACGCCATCGCCTGAGCCGTTCTCAAACATGACGCTGAGCCTGGGCGAAGATGCGCTGGCGGTTTTTCTCACATGGATGGCGACGTGGAAGCCGTACATTGCGGCGGCGATCGCGGGCGCGGGCGTTCTGGCGATCATTCTTCTGATGCGTTGGGTGTTGCGCGCCATGGGCGCACTGTTTCGCGGGGCGAAAGAAGCGGTGTGAGGCGAGGGACCAGAAAACCGCTGCCCTCAGGGCTGGGGAACGCCGCCAAGGGCGGAGACGTTTTGCACCTGCCATCCATCTGGAGATTTACTGAGCGTCGCGGCGGCCTGCTGTCCGTCGCCGGCATGGGCAGCGCGGGGGAAGGCGGTCTTGATCTCCGCGGCGTTGGCCCAGCCGGGGAGCGAGACGGAGTAGTGATATGTGACGCTGTATTGCGAGGCGCCGGAACTGTTGGCGGGAGCGTAGCTGTCAATGGATGTGACTTCAGGGCTGCCGAGGCAGAAGTTGCCGTAGCCGGGCTGAGCGGGGTCGACGGTCCATGTGGCGCGGCCTCTGTCAGAGAGGTCGTAGATGTTCACCTGTTTTGATCCGATGAGAAAGCGCTGTTTTTCGCCGGAAGTGCGTTTGAGCATGCCCGCGTCAGTGAGCGCATCGAATTGTTGCGTCTGGCTGTCGTTGGATGTGTCGGCCTGCACGGGAAATTTGATGGACTGGCTCCAAAGGCATTCCTGGCGGCTGGCGTAGTAGTTGTTGAGCGCCGTTTGAAATGCGGTCTTGTCGACGATGTTGGTGTGGCAGCCCGCGGCGATGATTGTGGCCGCGGCAACGATGGTGACGACGGCGGTACGCATGAGGGTTCCCTTCCTGACATGACATTGGATGCGGGAACGGCGCGCTCGTGAATCCGGCGGCTATGATTTCAGTGGATGAGCGAACAGGTGCGGCTGAGAATGAGTTTCTTTCGGGGTTCATTTGGACAATTGGCGGCCGGCATGATTCTGCTAATGGCCGCGGCGGGGAGCTGTCACGCAAAGCAGACGGTGTTCTCTGCGAATGACTACGGCGCAAAGGGCGATGGGACGACGCTCAACACCGCGGCGATCCAGAAGGCGATTGATGCGGCGGCGGCGGTGAAGGGGATAAGGCAGGGAACAGTGACGCTGAAGCCGGGGACGTATCTCACCGGATCGCTGTTTTTGAAGTCGGGGGTGACGCTCGACGTGGCGGAAGGCGTGACGCTGGTGGGATCGGAGCAGCTCAAGGATTATCCGGAGCTGCCGACGCGGATTGCCGGGATCGAGATGACGTGGCCGGCGGCGCTGGTGAACGTGCGCGACCAGCACGATGTGCAGATTACAGGTAAGGGAACGATTGACGGCGATGGGCCGGTGTGGTGGAAGGCGTATTGGGATCTGCGGGCGCAGTATGAGCCGAAGGGCCTGCGGTGGGCGTCGGACTATGACGCGAAGCGGCCGCGGCTCTTGCTGATTCAGAACTCTGAGCGCGTGGGACTGGGCGGGGGGATTCTGCTGAAGCGGTCGGGATTCTGGACGGTGCAGATCCTGTATTCGCGCCAGGTGAACGTGGATGGAGTGACGATTCGGAATAACGAAGGCGGGCGTGGGCCTTCAACGGACGGGATCGACATCGATTCATCGCGCGACGTTCTGGTGGAGCACGCGGACATCGATGTGAACGACGATGCGCTGTGCCTGAAGGCGGGGCGTGATGCGGATGGGCTGCGGGTGA
>DATHQV010000071.1:0-2762 GCA_035482355.1 Acidobacteriaceae bacterium
GTAGTACTGCTCCTCCACCCCAAGCGACCACAGGTGCAGCAGCGGCTTGCGTGCGGCATCTTCGGCGAAGTATCCCGACTGCCACCACATCACAACGTTCGCCACAAACGTGCTGCCGCCGACGATCTGCTGGCCGAGCAAAATAAAGTCGCTTGGCAACAGCAGCACCCAGCCCGCCACGCACGAGCACGCCAGCACAATCGCCAGCGCCGGATAAATCCTCCGGATCCGTCGAACGTAAAACTCCACAATGCTGAAGGAGCCGGTCTCCAATTCCTTGTAGATGATTGACGAGATCAGGAATCCCGAGATCACGAAGAAGATGTCGACGCCGACAAATCCGCCGCGAAAGCGCCCCGGCGCGTAGTGGTACGCCACCACGCTCAGCACGGCAATCGCTCGCAACCCGTCAATGTCGGGCCGGTACGCTATGTTCTTGTTGGCATTGGGCTCAATCATTCGCCTATTCGCAGTGTAAGGCATCCATCGCAATGCTCCTGCGGGCTCACGCTTGAACACACAACAGAGTTCCTTGCGTCAATTCAGAAAGGGAAGCGCAGCCCGAATGCGGGCCACTTCGCCTTCGCGCTGGGCGCACATGTTCACGGATCGACTCCACATGCGTACCCGCGATCAGGTGGCGTAGTTTGGTAGTGGGTCAGTTTGAAGGGTACGGGCTTTAGCCCGTACATCAAGGGCTCAAGATCGGTCGGGCTTTAGCTGTCGTGTCTCAAGACGTTGTTGTCTTCGATCGGGAGTCTGGTTATGGGTGGTAGCTGGTTGAGGCTGGCATGTGGTCGGTGGCAGTTGTAGTGGTTGATCCAGGGAGTGAGGCAGCCATTTCTTTCCTCGGAGTTCTGATAGAGCCTGGCGTAAGCCCATTCCCGGATAGCGGTCTGGATGAATCGTTCGGCTTTTCCGTTGGTTCTTGGAGTGTAGATCTTTGTGCGCTTGTGTTTGATTCTGAGCCGTGCGCATTCGGCCTTGAACAGGTCGGAGATGAAGCAAGGCCCGTTGTCGGTCATGACGCGGCGCAGGGAGACTTTATGTCGAGCGAAGTATTCCGCTGCCTGGCGAAGAAAAAGACTTGCCGAGGCGGCCTTTTCATCCGGCATCATGGCGGTGTATGCGGTCCGGGAGTGGTCGTCGACGGCGACATAGAGGAACTCCCATCCGGCGCCGCGGGTTTCATCCTGAGGATTGCCGGTGATGCGATGGCCAGGCTTGTGGATGCGGGCCAGCTTTTTGATGTCGATGTGCAGCATGTCCCCGGGGGCGTCAAATTCGTAGCGGTTCGGGGGCAGCCTGGGCTCCAGCATGTGGATCCTGTTGAGCTTCAACCGGGTGAGGATGCGGCTGACGGTGGCCCTGCTGAGGCCGGTCACCAGAGCGATCTCGACGCCGGTCTTGCGCTCCCGCCGCAGCTCGGCCACACGCTCGGTCAGGCCCACAGGCACGCTGCGCGGAGAGCGACGCGGCCTGGAGGAACGATCCGCCAGCCCCACCCGGCCTCCCTCGCGGAACCGCCGCACCCATTTGCCCGCCGCCTGCCGGCTGAGCCCGAAATCGGCTGCAGCCGATTTCAGGCTCAACCGGTCCTCAATAACTTTTTTCACAAGTTCCTCTCGACCATGAATCGTGAGTCGAGCATGATGGTGATAGTCCATTCGGTCTCCTGAGAAAAGCTCTTGCTTCGCAACATCAGCTTCCCAGTTCTCGACCGAATGGACAACAACGTATTGAAACTTCACATTTAGCCCCGGAGGGATGGCTATTCGGAGGACGGTTAACTTCCCTCGGCAAAACAAGGCGGGAATCTTGATGAGCGAACAACCATGAGCGCACCAGGAGCGAGACCGGCGGGAGCGCAAGACGAAGCTGGAGCCGCGCAAGCGGTGCGTCAAATGTTTGACTCGATCGCGCCCAATTACGACCGGCTCAACCATGTGCTCTCGGCCAGCGTAGACCGTCTCTGGTGGTGGCAGACCGCGCGTCGATTCAGGGCGATTCTCGCCCAACCCGACGCCGCTATCCTCGACGTCTGCTGCGGCACGGGACACATGACGCGTGCGCTCTTGCGCTGCCGGCCAAAAGGCTCGCGGTCCATTCTTGCAGCCGACTTCGCACGCGAGATGCTGGCGCGCGGCGCGCGGCAGTTTGGTATGCCGAATTCGGCCAAAGCAGAGCCCTACGCCATTCCCATCGAGGCCGATGCGCTGCATCTGCCGCTGCGTCCCGCCTCGCAAGACCTGATCGTTTCCGCATTCGGCTTTCGCAATCTGGTGAACTACGAGGCCGGCTTGCGCGAGTTTCTGCGCGTGCTCAAGCCCGGCGGCCAACTCGGCATTCTCGACTTCAGCGAACCTGGCGGCCTGGTGGGCGCGGGATATCGCGTCTACTTTCGCTGCATACTTCCCGCTGTTGCAAAGGGCATCGGCGGCAAGGAAGGCGCGTATCGTTATCTGCCCGCGTCGGTGGGCAGCTTTCCGCCGCCGGAAGAAATGCTCGCGCTGATGCGCGCCGTTGGCTACACCAACTGCCACTGGCAGCCCTATACGTTCGGCATTGCCGGGCTTTACACCGGCACGCGTGCGTCGGTCACGGGCGCGGATACGGGATCGCTATGAACCGCGAGGCCACATTCCGCCGGGTTTCCGAGGAAGGCCAGCCGGCGCTCACCATCGCCGAGGCCTCCCGGCAAAAGCGGCAGGTGGCGCTGCGCTCCATGCTTGCCGCGGCGGTGATGACGTTGCTCAAGCTGG